>JAICEP010000611.1 GCA_025924095.1 Sorangium sp. | reverse complement strand
TCGTCGTCGTCGCCGTCGTCCAGCACGCCGCCGATCAGGCCGGCTGCGCCCCCGACGGCCGCGCCCCCGCCGCCTGCCAGGAGACCCCCGATGAGCGCGCCCTTGGCAGCACCGCCGACGGGATCGCCCTCGGAGGACTCCGTCGCCTTCCTCTCGGCGACCGGGGCCGGCGCCTCCTGCGGGGTCGTCGTCTTCGCCGGCGGGTTCTTCTTCTGCTTCTTCATGGTGAGCTTGACTGCAACACCCGCGCCAGCCGCGGCGGGCGCTCACCCGACGGGCGCAGACCGGCTCAGCCCGGTCGGTTGCGCATGAAGTCCGCCACCTCGCCGAAGCGCTTGTCGAGGAAAGCGTGGAGCTCCGCGGGCACGCCGAGCTCGGCCATGGCCGCGCGCATGCAGCGCAGCCAGGCGTCGCGCATTGCCACATCGACAGGTACGCGGGCGTGGCGCATCCGCAGCCGCGGGTGGCCGTGCGCCGCGATGTAGTCCTGCGGGCCGCCCAGCCAGCCGATCAGGAAGAGCGCGAAGCGGTCGCGGCTCTCCCGCGAGACCTGGCCGCGCTCGTCGCACACATGGAGGCGCGCGAGCGCCGGCTCGTCGCGGGCCATCAGGTCGTAGAAGCGCTCGACGAGCCGGCGCACCGCCGGCTCGCCGCCCAGCAAGTCGAAAGGGGTCTCGGACGGCTCGGGCATCGGCACGCCGTCTAGCGATCTGCCGCGGCGTCGTCAACGTGGGCCGGGCCGCCCGCTCGGCGCCGCGCTCGACGCGCTGGCAGCGCGCCGGCGCCGGACGACGCGCGGGGGCCACTCTATGAAATGGTGGGCAGCGACATCGGCCGCCCGAGCATCGGACTGACCACATCGTCGAGCTCTGCCGGCGCGCGCGCTGAACGAGCTCGACAGCCGCGATCGTCGCGATGCTCTCGTGGTGCGGCGCCTTCCGCCCGAAGCCGCCGCGGGGAGGCGGCCGCCACCGGAGGGGTTGCGATGAACCGGGAGACTCTCGCTCCAGGGATGGTGTTCCAGGGCCGCTACGAGCTCCTCTCCCTGCTCCGGGAGAGCAGCCTCGGCACCGTCTACGCCGGGCGACAGATCGACAGCAGGCAGCCGATCGCCCTCACGCTGATGCCCCTCGCCCCGGACGGAGATCCCGCGGATCCAGCGCGCGGCGACCGCGCGCGCGCCCTGCAAGCGATGCGTGGCTGCGCGCGACTCCAGCACCCCAACATCGTCCGGCTCATCGACTGGGGGCAGACGGACGCAGGGCAGCTTTATACGATATGCGAGCTCGTGCCCGGGCAGAGCCTGGCCGAGCTGCTCGCGGAGCACGGCGCGCTCGATCTGCAGGAAGCGCGGCACCTGATGCGGCAGGTCCTCGGCGCGCTGGCCTGCGCGCACCGGCAGGGCATCGTTCACGGGGCGCTCAGGCCGAGCCACGTGATGATCGTGCCCTCGGCGGGGCGGCGCGACGCGCGGGTGCTCGATTTCGGCCTCGCCGCCGTGGCCGCGCGCCTGCGGAGCGGCCGGGGCGGAGCGCCCCCCTCGGGCACCGAGCCCCTGGGCTCGCTGGACTATGCAGCACCCGAGCAGCTCCAGGGGCTCTCGCCGACGCCGCGCTCGGATCTGTACGCCTGGGGGCTCATGTTTCTCGAGTGCCTCGCCGGCAGGCGCGTGGACCAGGCCAGCCCTCCGGACAGGGAGGGTCTCCAGCAGGAGAGCCGCGGGCCGGTCCGGATCCCTCCCGCCCTCCTCGGGCACCCGGTCGGCGCGATCTTGCGGCGGGCGACGACCGAGAAGGCCGGCGAGCGGGCCATCACGGCCGAGGGCCTCCTGCGCGAGCTCGACGCCTGCGAGCCGGGCGGGCTCCGCCGGGCAGGCGCCGTCGAGCTCGGCGTGCCCCACGGCGGGGAGACGGCAGAGAGCGGGGGCTCGGGGGCGCCGGCGCGGCGGCAGCCCGAGCGGCCCGCGGCGGACGCGCCCCCCGAGGAGGTGGAGACGCCGGAGATGGTCGGGCTCACGCCTCCCACGGAGGAGGCGCCGACGACGCCGGCGGACGCCCTCGGGGGCTTCGTGCCCCCGGACGTCGGCGACACCATCAAGCACTACGAGATCATCCGCAAGCTGGGCCAGGGCGGCATGGGGGTCGTGTTGCTGGCCCGCGACACGCGGCTCGGCCGCCTTGTCGCGATCAAGCTCCTCCGCGAGCACAGCTGGCAAGGAACCAGCCGCTTCCTGGCCGAGGCGCGGGCCACGGCGCGCTGCCGGCACGAGAACATCGTGGTCATCCACGAGGTGGACGAGATCCACGGACATCCCTATCTCGTGCTCGAGTACGTCAAGGGTCGCACGCTGCGCGAGTGGATGGCGCATCGCGAGCACCCCAGCGCGCCCGGGTCGCCCGTCGCGCACACGCCGCCCGGCCCCCTGTCGCCCAGCCTGGCCGTCGAGCTCATGATCCCCGTGGTCCGCGCGCTGATCTGCGCGCATGAGCTCGGGATCGTGCACCGCGATCTCAAGCCGGAGAACATCCTCCTGGAGGACACCGGGGCCATCAAGGTGCTCGATTTCGGCATCGCCAAGCAGATCGAGGCCGAGAAGATCTCGATGTTCACCGGGGTGCGGAGGGTGCTCGCGGGGGGCGCTCGGCCGAACGGGCAAAGCACGGTCCTCGGCACGCCCCGGTACATGTCGCCCGAGCAGCTGCGGGGCGGGGACATCGATGCTCGCGCCGACCTCTGGGCGGTGGGCATCATCCTCCACGAGCTCGTCACGGGGGCGCACCCGCTCGACCCGTTCTCGGCCGCGCGGCTCGTCGAGATCGTGAACCTCGAGCTCCCCATGCCGCTCGCCAGCGAGCGGCGCTCGGACGTGGGCGCGCTCGGCGCCCTCATCGACCGTTGCCTGAAGAAGCGCCCGGACGAGCGCGTCGGCTCGGCCAGGGAGCTCCTCGCCGAGCTCGAGGCCCTCCTGCCCGGTCGAACGGCGCTCGATCTGGGCGAGGACGAGAACCCGTTCGCCGGCCTCGCCGCGTTCCAGGAGGCCGACGCCCCGCGCTTCTTCGGCCGCGAGCGCGAGGTCGCCGCCCTCGTGACGCGGCTGCGCAACCAGCAGCTCGTCGCCGTCGCCGGGCCCTCGGGGGCGGGCAAGTCGTCGTTCGTCCGCGCGGGGGTGATCCCGGCGTTGAAGCGCTCGGGGGACCGCTGGGAGGCGTTCATCCTGCGGCCGGGGCACCGCCCGCTGTCGGCGCTCGTCGACGTGCTCGCGCAGGTCGCCGAGGCGGAGTCCGCCGGCGCGACGAGCTCGTCCGAGCTCCCCGATCACGACGCGCTCGTCGCCACGCTGCAGGCCCAGCCGGGCCGCCTGGGTGCCCGGCTGCGCGCGCGCTGTCGCCGGGAGGGGAGGAGGCACCGCATCCTGCTCTTCGTCGACCAGTTCGAGGAGCTCTACACGCTCGGCGTCGCCGCCGAGGTGCGGGCGGCGTTCGTCGCTTGCCTCGCGGGCGCGGCCGACGACGCCTCGTCGCCGCTGCGCGTCCTGCTCGCCCTCCGCTCGGACTTCCTCGATCGCATCGCCGACGACCACCACTTCATGACCGAGGTGACCCGCGGGCTCCTGTTCCTGCCTCCCATGGCGCGCGACGGCCTGCGCGAGGCGCTGACGCGGCCCACCGAGGCGACCGGTCACCGGTTCGAGACCGCGGAGTTGGTCGAGCACATGCTGGGCACGCTCGAGAGCACCCGGAGCCCCTTGCCGCTCCTGCAAGTCACGGCCGCGAAGCTGTGGGAGGCGCGGGATCGCGAGCGCCGGATCCTGACGCGGGACAGCTACGAGCGGCTCGGCGGCGTGGCCGGCGCCCTGTCCGCCCACGCGGACGCGGTGCTCTCGGCGCTGCCGCTCGCCGAGCAGCAGCTGGCCCGGGCGGTGCTCCTGCGCCTCGTGACGCCCGAGCGCACGCGCGCCGTCGTGCGCATGGAGGAGCTCCGCGAGCTCGCGCGGGACGGCCAGGGGGACGCCGCCCAGGCGATCGCGCAGGTGGTCCAGCACCTCGCCGGCGCGCGGCTCCTGCTCATCGAGACCGGCGGCGAGCGCGAGGGCACGACCGTCGAGCTCGTGCACGATGCCCTGATCGATCGGTGGGCGAGGCTCGGGCAGTGGCTCGCCGAGAGCGAGCAAGACGCCGAGTTCCTGGCCCGGCTCCGCGCCGCGGCCCAGCAGTGGGAGGCGAGCGGGCAGGCCGAGGGGCTGCTCTGGCGCGATCGTGCGGCGGAGGACGCCCGGGCCTGGTACGCGCGCCGCCGCGCCGAGCAGGGGGCCGAGTGGCGCGCCGGGCTCGGCGGCCGCGAGGAGCGCTACCTCCTGGCCGTCGTGGCCCACTGCGAGCGGGCGCGCCGCCTGCGCCGGCGGCTCACCACGGGCGTGATCGCCGCGCTCACGGCGTTCGCGATCACGGTGTCGTACCTGGCGCTCCGCGCCGACCAGCAGGCCACGCGCGCCGATCGGGAGGCCCTGCGCGCGCGCAACGCCACCCGCGTGGCCGCGGCGCGCGAGCTGCAGGCCGACCCCACGAGCGTGCTCGCGCTCCTGCGCGAGGTCGAGCCGCCCGACGAGCCGCGGGGGTGGAGCGTCCTCGCGCGCTGGGCGCTGTACAGCAGGATCTCGCGCGCGGTGATCGTCCACCCGGACGGGGTGCTGGACGCCGACTATAGCCCTGACGGCAGGCGCATCGTCACCGCGTCCTGGGACAAGATCGCGCGGGTGTGGAGCGCCGACGGCACCGGCGAGCCCCTCGTCCTCCGCGGCCACACGGATGTGGTCTATTCGGCGGCGTTCAGCCCCGACGGCGAGCGCGTCGTCACCGCGTCGGCCGACAGGACCGCGCGGGTGTGGAACGCCGACGGCACGGGCGAGCCCCTCGTCCTCCGCGGCCACGAGGATCGGGTCTATTCGGTGGCGGTCAGCCCCGATGGCCAGCGCGTCGTCACCGGGTCGCCGGACTTGACGGCGCGGATATGGAACGCCGACGGCACGGGTGAGCCGTTCGTCCTTCGCGGTCACGACGATCAGGTCTATTCCGTG
>JAICEP010000610.1 GCA_025924095.1 Sorangium sp. | reverse complement strand
TCCAGTCGACCCACATCTGCTGGTGCAGGATGTCGTTATGCGCAGGGAAGTGCGCGAACGTCGGATAGCCCACGGGACGTTCGACCTCGAACGAGCGGATGCCGTGGGAACTCGCCAGCTCACCGAGCACGATCTGGCGGACGTGATTCCCGCACTTGTTCGTGAAGAGATCGAGCCCTCGGTGCGTGCTGTAGCTGGTCCCCAGCGCCTCCGCGACGCTGGCGGCGCGCCGCATCGAGGCGTTGCAGGTGGCGCCCGATAGGCCCTGTCCGGCGGGATCGTAGATGGTGCCCGGCGCCATGAGCACGTCGACGTCGGGGGCGCCGTGGAGCACGTGCCCCCCGAAGCCGAGGTGCGCCATCGGGTGGGTGTGGAGATCGGCGAACCCGCGCAGCGGCCGGCCGGAGGCGTTCAGCGCGGGATCGAAGATCGGCGAACGTCGCGCCTGCGCGCTCGCCGGACCGGAGGCCGCGAGCGTCAGCGCGACCGCGGCGAGCGCGACCCAGGTCTTGTCCAGCGCAGGAGCTGTCATCGAGGTGGTCCTCTTCATGGCGAATGATCCTTCAGCGGTTCGCGAGCGCCGGAGCTCGTGCGAGTACCCACTTCGGTGCTGAGGGGGTACCGCATGGCCGGAGACACCATAAGGGCAAATCTTCTTGCCCCCCGCTCCGCTCGCCGCCGCGCTCCGCCGTTACACGGGCGCTTCGAGCAGCTCGAGGGTGACCTTCGCGCCGCCCTCCGGGAGGTTGCCGCGCAGGACGAGCCCACCGCTCGATTCCACCATGCCGGTCACGAAGCCGAGCCCCTGTCCGGAGCCACCGGGCTTCGGGCTCGGCGTGTCCAGGAAGCCCGGGCCGTCGTCCTTCACCTCGATGGCGACCCGTCCGCCGCCCAGCGGGCGCGCGTCGAGCGTCACCCTCGAGGCCCCGCGCTCGCCGGTCCCCTCGCACGCGTTGACAAGGAGGTTCAGGAGCACCCGCTCCAGCACGTCGTGCCCCCCCGCGAACAGGACCGCGGTGCGCTCCGCGCCCTCCGTGACATCGACCCTCACCGCCTGGTAACGCCACCGGACGACCCGGAGGGCGCCGCGCGCCGCCTCGCCGACCTCGGCGGGGGTCGTCGCGCGCAGCGCGTCGAGCTCGCGCACCGTCCGCTCGCGGATGTGCCCCATGGCCGAGGCGACCTCCTCGATGCTCTCGCGGAGCTGCGCGAGCTTCCGCAGCATGCGCGCGGCGCTCGCGGACTCGACCCGGAAGAGCTCGCGCTGCAGGAGCTCCGTGTCGATGAGGGCGGCAGAGAGCGAGGTCTTCACGTCGTGGTGTTCGTGCAGCACGACGCTCAGGTTCCGCTGCGCGCGCTCCGCGCGCAGCGTGGAGCTAGCCCCGAGCTCGACGACGCGGAGCGTGCGCAGCGTGACGAGGAAAGCCGCGCAGGCGGCCGTCAGGAGCAGCATCAAGAACAGCGAGGCCATTGCCCAGAAATTGTCGCGGCCGCCGTTCAGCACGCGGTCGATTACGAGGAGCACGACCGCGGAGAGCACATTCGCCGCCGCCGCGAGGAGGACCGCCCGGCGGACGAGCCGGAACGCGCTCGAGGACACCGTGATGAGGAGCGCGGTCATGTCGGGGATCTGCAATATTCCCGGGTAACCCTCCCACGGCCAGATCACGTTCGGCAGCAGCGCCACGAAGCACAGGAGCGCGTCGACGCCGACCGAGACGAGGAGCAGGCGGGGGGAGGCATCGACTCGCCGGCTCCTCCGCCACAGGTACATGGAGGCGGCGACCGCGCCGAGGAGCAGCGGAACCTCGATGAGGGCGCGATGGTAGAAGCCTGGCAACGTCAGGCCGCCGACGGCGATGAACCGCGCGAGGAGGGCCGCGCAGAAGACACTCCGTGCGATCGAGGCGGTGCGCTCGCCCCGCAGCGCCTCGCGCGTGATGAGGGCGTCGAGCTGATCGCCGGTCAGCAGCGCCGGGAGGCTGGCCTGCTCCGCCGCTTTCAGACTAGGCGCCCCCATCGAGTGGAGCCATGCTACCACACAATGCTACGCTGGCTTGTCGTGGAGGATGACGCGAGGCTCAGACGCGCGCTGGGCGAGGCCCTCGAGGTGCGCGGCGTCGAGGTCGTCGCCTGCGCGTCGGTGGCCGAGGCGTATCGGGCGCTCGCGGACGGGGCGCTTCAAGGGATCATCGCCGACGTGACGCTCCCCGACGGGAGCGCCGTCGACGTCGTGGAGCGGGCAATGGCCTGTGCTGTCGCGCCGGCCATCGTGGCCATCAGCGGATCGGCGAGCCCGGCGGTATCGTTCCGTCTCGCCCAGATGGGCGTGCGCTCGTTTCTGGCCAAGCCGCTGCGCCTCGAGGAGCTGGATCGCGCGATCGACGACGCGCTGGCCCGTCCGCCCGATCTCCGCCCGCAGGTGCGCGCAGCCGTGGGGCGGACCTCGATCCAGGATGTCGAGGAGCAGGTCCGCACCATCATGGTCGACGAGGCGCTCGCGCGCGCCGGAGGGAGCCGGCGGAAGGCGGCGCAGCTCCTGAACATCTCGCGCCAGCTGCTCCAGCACATCCTCCGGCGGCGGTCGTAGGCGGAGGCTCGAGCTCGGTGAAGTCCTCGACGGTCTTGAGCGCACGCTGAGAGCCGAAGAGCCGGAATCTTCCGCGCTCGCCCCCAGCCGGCATGTGCCTCATTTTCTCGCGCAGAATGCGGGAACCCTCCTTATGCAGGCGTTCTTGACGTGCGGTCCCCACAGCAACCTGCCGCTCGGCTACCACAACCTCGATCGAGATCCCCTTTCGGAGCTTCGATGTTTCTGCTTCACACGTCGAGTGCGACATCTTCGGGACCGACACGTGCGGGCCTGGTACGGCCGCTGGATCGAGCGTCGAGGACGGCGGCCCGGAGGTCGAGCAGCGCCGGCATGCGCCGTGTGGCGCGGGCGCCCGCCGTTCGGTTACTCTACGCGCCCATGAGAAAGCGGAGCGGGCGCCTCGCGCCGATGGACGACGTGTTCGCCGCCCAGCGCATGACGATCATCAACGGGATGCTCGTCTTCGTGATCTTGATCGTCGTGCTTCAGCTCTGGCTCTTCACGGCGACGGTGAACGCGACGCTGGGCGGCGACACGACGGTCGCGCTCCCCGCGGCGCTCGTGAGCCTTTTGTGCCTGGGTCTCAACATAGGACTCCTCCGGTACCTGGTCCGGTTCGAATAGATGGACGGCTCAGGCAGGACGACGCTGACCCGCCGGATCGCGCGCGGTATCGAGGACCTGTATCCCGGCTATTTTGCGCTCGTCATGGCGACGGGCATCGTCTCGATCGCGTCCGAGCTCGTCGGTCTGTCATGGACCGCCCGCGCCCTGCTCCGGGTCAACCTCGCGATCTACGCGCTCCTGACCTTGCTCCTGCTCATGCGCCTCGCCGTCTACCCCGGGCGCGTGCTGGGCGATCTCCGCGATCACGGCCGCGGTCCTGGGTTCTTCACGCTCGTCGCCGGGACCTGCGTGCTCGGGACGCAGCTCCTCGTCGTCGGCGGTGAGCCCTCCGCCGCGCGCGTGCTCTGGTTCGCGGGCATCGCGCTGTGGGGGGTCGTCATGTACAGCTTCCTCACCGCGGTCATCGTGCGCGAGCAGAAACCCTCGCTCGAAGAGGGCATCAACGGCGCCTGGCTCATCGCGACCGTCGCCACGCAGGGGGTCTCCGTCCTCGGTTCGCTCCTCGCTCCCGGCATGACGGCGCCCGCCCCGGTGCTGTTCTTCGCGCTGTGCATGTTCCTGCTCGGCGCCCTGCTCTACCTCACGATCATCACGCTGATCTTCTACCGCTTCACCTTCCTCCCGATGACGATGGAGCGGTTGACGCCGCCCTACTGGATCAACATGGGGGCGGTGGCCATCACGACCCTCGCGGGCTCGACGCTGCTGCTCGCTCGGGAGGCGTCGCCGCTGATCGCGAGGATCGAAGCGTTCCTGACAGGCTTCACGCTCTTCTTCTGGGTCGCCGCGACCTGGTGGATCCCGCTCCTGGTCATCCTGGGGATCTGGCGCCACGCCGTCCGCCGGTTTCCCTTTCGTTACGATCCCCAGTACTGGGGAATGGTGTTCCCGCTGGGGATGTACACCGTCTGTACGATTCGATTGGCGCGAGCCGCCGATCTGGATTTCTTGCTGATCATCCCCCGCTACTCGAGCTACGTGGCGCTCCTTGCGTGGATCGTGGTCTTCGTCGCGATGATCCGCTCGCTGCTGGCCTCGGGCAAGGCACAGGCCGGAGCGCCATCCGCCTGAGGACCGCAGGCGCGGGCGGCCGAGGACGGCCGGAGCCCGCTCCTACTTCGGGCCCGCTCTCCCGATCGCGATGACGTTCTGCGCCGCCGGCTTGCCGCCCTCGTGCGCGGTCCCGCCGACGCGCGGGTGCGCCCTGAGGAGCGTCACCGTGAGCGTGATCCCCCAGCCGTCGTTCGTCTTGAGCTCCGCGTGCCCGTGGCTGTCCTCCACGGCCAGGATGAGCCGGCCGAGCGGCTCGAGCCCGGCCGGCGCGGCGCCGGGCGCCGTGAGCACGCGCTGGAGCGCCGACTCCGGCAGCCCCAGGCCGAAGCCGACGTCCAGGATCGACAGCTGCACGCCCTGCGGCGCCTCGCGCACCGACACCACCGGGCCGTGCCCAGGGAGCCCGCGGCCCGCGACGTCGGTCAGGAACGCCTCGAGCACCTGCGCGAGCTCGCCGCGGTGCCCGAGGGCGTGCGTCGCGCCGCGGATCGGCTCGAGCCGCACCGCCCGGCCCGTGGCGCGGGCGGCGCTCGCGACGGCCTCGGCCACGACGTCGCCGAGCTGGAAGGCGCAGAGCGGATCTGTCGCGTCGCGCGCCGCGAGCGGCCGCACGTTCCCCGAACCAGGGGCCGGCTGCTTCACCGGGATCAGCGCGGCGACGTAGCCCGCGATCCACGTGGAGCCGTCCGACTCGCGGCGGAGCGGGCGCACCGAGAGCACATACGGCTCGGGCGCGCTGACGCTGAGCTCGATGCCCTCGTCGCTCGCCATCACGCTGGAGAGCGACACCGCGGCGCTGCCGGCCGAC
>JAICEP010000609.1 GCA_025924095.1 Sorangium sp. | reverse complement strand
CCGCCTTCTTTGCGTCGTCCTTGAATTCGTTCATCTCTGCTGTGCAGAAGGATCGAGAACAACGTTGCGATTCAAGGGCCGATTCCGTGGCAGTTCAGCGCGTTGCGATCCGTCACGACGCTGTCCGGCCTCCTCACCGCGACGACGGCGGTCGCGCAACCGGCGCCACAACGACAACCCCCTGCGGCATCGCCGGCGCAGCCTGGGGCGACTCCGCGGCAGCCCGGCGCGGCCGCGGCGCCGCCGGCTGCGGCGGCGCCGGCCACGGCGCCGCAGCCCGGCAGCGCTCCCCCCGCGCCGCCTGGCGCCGCGACGCCACAGCCCGTTCCGCCAGCTCCCGCCGGGCCGCCCTATCCGGCGGCGCCCTACTACCCCGCGGCGCCCTACCCCGCGGCGCCCTACCCCGCGGCTCCGGGCGCCGCGCCGCCGCAGGGGGGCCATCAGGCCGCGCCGGGAGCATCGTCTGGCTACCCGCCGCCGGGCTACCCGCCCCCCGGCTACCAGGGCGGCTACGCTCCCTATGGCGGTGCCTACCCTCCGCATGGCGGTGCCTACCCTCCGCTGCCGCCGGGCTATCCGTCGCGCCCGGCGGAGATCCCGCCTGCGCCGCCCCCGGCTCCGCTGCGTCGAAAGAGCCCGAGCCTGATGCTGGGCGGCATCGCGCTCACCGCCGGCGGCACGATCGCGTTCTTCGCCGGGACCGGCCTGCTCGCCTCGGCGAGCGAGCGCTACGAGATCTATTGCGATTTCGGAGGCTACACCGGCATCTGCGACACGCGCACCGACGGCCCCCGTCAGGTCGCCGGCGCGCTCGTCTCGATCGGAGGCGGCATCATGCTCGCCGTGGGCATCCCGCTCTGGATCATCGGCGGCAAGAAGGTGCCGGCCACCGCCGATGCCCCCGAGGCGCCCGCCCAGACGACCCTCTCGCTCGGCCCCGGGTCCGCCGCGCTGCAGACGCGGTTCTGATAGCGCCCCCTCGCCCGCTCCCGGCGCGCGCGCCGCGGCCCCGAGCGGCTCCCCTCGCCCGCTTCACCGCCTGCCCGCGCTCGAGGCCGCCAGGGCGCCCGTCGCTCAGGAGAGGCCCTTCTTCTTCTTGCCGCCCTTGCGGTGCCGCGACTCTCCGTCCGACGCGTTCACAGGCATGCGAAGGATGTGGAAACGCCCGCCGCCGCGCGCCAGCGGATCGCTGAGCTTCACCCGCTCGCGCGCGATCTCGATGAAGCGCTGCTGCGACCGCAGCGCGGGGGTGCCGGAGGGCACCTGGAGCTTGTGGTAGCTGCCGTCGCTCGCGAGCTCCCAGGTCTTCGCCGTGTCGGAGGTCGCGGTGCTCAGCATGTCCTCCACGCGCGCGCGGATGGCAGGCTCGATGATCGGGACCATCAGCTCGACGCGGCGGTGAAAGTTGCGCGGCATCCAGTCGGCGCTCGACATGTAGACCTCCTCGTTGCCGCCGTTCGCGAACCGGAACAGGCGCTTGTGCTCGAGGAAGCGATCGATGATCGCGCGCACCTGGATCCGCTCCGAGAGCCCAGGGATCCCAGGCCGGAGGCAGCAGATGCCGCGCACCGCGAGCTTGATGTCGACCCCGGCCTGCGACGCCGCGTAGAGCGCGTCGATGACGTCGACGTCCACGAGCGCGTTCATCTGCGCCACGATCTCCGCCTTGCGCCCGGCCCGCGCGTGCGCCGTCTCGCGCGCGATGAGGCCCAGCACCGCCTCGTGCAGGCCGAGCGGCGCCACGAGGATGCGGTTCCACTTGGGCGGCGCGCTGTAGCCCGTCAGGAGGTTGAAGAGCGACGTCATGTCCTCGCCGATCTCCCGGTTCGCCGTGAACAGGCCGATGTCGGTGTAGAGCCGCGCCGTCTGCGGGTTGTAGTTGCCCGTCGAGAGGTGCACGTAGCGGCGCAGCCTGTCCTTCTCGCGCCGCACGACGAGCAGCGCCTTCGCGTGCGTCTTCAGCCCGAGCAGGCCGTAGATCACCTGCACGCCGCTCTGCTCGAGCATCCTCGCCCACTGGATGTTGCTCGCCTCGTCGAAGCGCGCCTTCAGCTCGACGATGGCCGTCACCTGCTTGCCGCTCTCGGCCGCGCGGGCGAGCGCCTTCAGGATCGGCGAGTCGCCGCCGGTCCGGTAGAGCGTCTGCTTGATCGCGAGGACGTTCGGATCGTCCGCCGCGCGGGAGACGAACTCGGCGATCGGATCGAACGACTCGTACGGATGGTGCAGGAGCACGTCCTGCTCCCGGATGACGGCGAAGATGTCCTCCACGTCCCGGAAGACCGGCGGGACCTGCGGCGAGAACGGCTCGTCGCGGTACTCGCGGCGCTCGTCGTCCGCGACGATGCCCATGAGGTCGGCGATGTGGAGCGGCCCCGGCACCCTGTAGACGGCGAGCGACGCGTCGACCTTGAGGGCGCGGCAGAGCCGCTGGACCGAGGTGCCGGCGCCCTCGCCGATGCCGATCTCCAGGCGCACGGCGTTGCCGCGATCGCGCCGGCGGAGCTCGGCCTGGATCGTCTCCAGGAGGTCCTCGCCCTCCTCCTCGTCGATCTCGAGGTCCCAGTTCCGGGTGACGCGGAAGGCGTACGTCCCGCGCAGCCTGCCCGAGGGGAAGAAGTCCTTCACGTGCCGGGCGATCACGTCCTCGAGCAGGACGAAGGCGCGCGTCGCGCCCTCCAGGCGGACCTTCATCAGCCGGCTCAGCATCGGCGGCACCTGGATGACCGCGAAGCCAGGCTCCTGCGCCTCATGCTCTCGGGAGAACATGATCCCGAGGTTGATCATCTTGTTGCGCAGGTGCGGGAACGGGTGCCCCGGATCGATCGCGATGGGCGTGAGGATCGGGAAGATGTCCGTGCGGAACCGATCGTCGAGCGCGCCGAGCTCGGTCGGGCCGAGCTCGTCCGGCCGGACGATCACGATGCCGGCGCGCCGGAGCGCCGGGATCAGGTCCGAGTTCCACAGCTGGTAGGCGTCGTCGACGAGCGCGTGGACCCGCGCGCCGATCGCCACGAGCTGCTCGTGGGCCGTGAGCCCGTCCGGCGGGACCTCCGCGATCGTGCGCTGCGTCTGCGCCTGGAGGCCGGCGACGCGCACCATGAAGAACTCGTCGAGGTTGGAGAAGAAGATGCTCAGGAACTTGAGGCGCTCGAACAGCGGCACCTCGTGCGATCTCGCCTCCGCCAGCACCCGCGCGTTGAACTCGAGCCACGAGAGCTCCCGGTTCAGGTAGTGCGCCGGGTCGCCCTCGATCGGGATCGGCCCCGAGGGGACAGGGATCGACACCGGACCGCTCGCCGGGGCGGCGCTCCCTCCAGACCTCGCTCCGGTCGGGTCGCTGGAGCCCGCTCCGGGCCTGTCGGCCTGGGCGGCATCCGTGTCGCCGCCGGAGCCGGAGGCGAGGGTTGTATCCGTGGAGGAGGGCAGGTCAGCCATGGTCGAAGCTCCGATTTTAGCCCAGGTCTGATAGGGTCCGCCCATGGATTTCTGGCGACATCCAGGCGAGCTGAGGCACGCCTGCGAGCGAGCGCGCGCGGCGGGACGCCGCGTCGGTCTCGTTCCGACGATGGGCGCGCTGCACGCGGGCCACCTCGCGTTGATCGCGGAGGCGCGGCGGAGAGCGGACTTCGTGGCGGTGACCCTCTTCGTCAATCCGACGCAGTTCGGCGCCGGCGAGGATCTCGCGCGCTACCCGCGGCCGCTCGAGCGCGACCGCGCCGCCTGCGCCGAGGCCGGCGCCTCGGGCCTGTTCGCGCCGGAGGCCGCGGCGATGTACCCGCCCGGCGAGGAGACGCGCGTGCGCGTCGGCGCGACCGCGGCCCCGCTCTGCGGCGTCCACCGGCCCGCGCACTTCGAGGGCGTCGCCACCGTGGTCACGAAGCTGCTCGCGCTCGCCGGCCCGTGCGTCGCCGTCTTCGGCCGGAAGGACTACCAGCAGCTCCAGGTGATCCGGCGGGTCGTCGCCGATCTGTTCTTGCCGGTCGAGGTCGTCGGGGCGACGACGGTGCGCGAGCCCGATGGTCTCGCCATGTCGTCGCGGAACGCCTACCTGTCGCCCGAGCAGCGGAGCGCGGCGCGCGCCATCCCGCTCGCCCTCGCCGAGGCGTGCCGCGCCTTCGCCCGCGGCGAGCGGCGCCCCGCCGCGCTCCTCGGACCCGCGCGCGCGCGCCTCGCGGCCGTCGCGACGAGCGTCGATTACGTGGACCTCGCCGACCCGGAGTCGCTGACGATCTGGAGCGAGCAAGCGGCGATCGGCGACCGGGCCCTGCTCGCGGTCGCCATCCGCCTCGGGACGGCGCGCCTCATCGACAACGTCGTCCTCGGGGAGGACGCGCCGCCCGTCGCGGTAGCGGGCGAGGAGGCCAGCTAGATGGTGAAGAGGAGCTCCGAGCAGGAGGGCCCCGCGCCCACCCCGCGCCCGGCGGGCGAGACCGGCCGCGGCGTCTTCATAGTCTACGAGGGCAACGACGGCGCCGGCACGAGCACGCAGGCCGAGCGCTACGCGGCGCACCTCAGGGCCGCGCGGCGCCTAGTCCACGTCACCCGCGAGCCGAGCGCCGGGCCGGTGGGCGCGCTGCTCCGGCAGGTGCTGACCCGCCGGATCTCGCTGCCCAGCGCCCGCCAGGCCGAGGTGATGGCGCTCCTCTTCTCGGCCGACCGCCTCGATCACCTCGGCGCCGAGGTCGAGCCGCTCCTCCGCGACGGGTACATCGTGATCTCGGATCGCTACGACCTGTCGAGCCTGGCCTACCAGTCCACGACGGCGGCCGACGGCGGGGATCCAGAGGAAATTCTGGAATGGATCCGGCTACTCAACCGCCACGCGCGGCGGCCCGACGCCACGGTGGTGATCGACGTGGCGCCCGAGATCGCCGAGAAGCGGCGCCGCGGCCGCGGGGGGGCAGAGGAGCTGTTCGAGAGGACCGAGCTGCAGGCGCGGCTCGCGGAGGCGTACCGGCGGGCGGAGGAGCTCGTGCCGGGCGACCGCGTCATCCACATCGACGGGGGTGGCCCGGTCGAGGAGGTCTCCCGCGCGATCACCGCCGCGCTCGGGCCGTTCGTGGAGCGGTGAGCCGGGG
>JAICEP010000608.1 GCA_025924095.1 Sorangium sp. | reverse complement strand
GCTCGTGATCCTCGCCTCGATCGGCCTCTCGCTCGCGGGCATCCTCGCGTTCCGCCGCCTGCCGATCGACGCCTTCCCGGACACGACGCCGGTGCAGGTGCAGATCAACACCGTGGCCCCTGCCCTCTCCCCCCTCGAGATCGAGCGCCAGATCACGGCGCCCGTCGAGCAGGCGATCTCGGGGCTGCCCAGGCTCGAGGAGGTCCGCTCGCTCTCGCGCTTCGGCCTCTCCCAGGTCACTGCGCGCTTCGAGGACGACACGGACATCTACCTGGCCCGTCAGGTCGTCATGGAGCGGCTTCAGACCGTGGCGCTGCCGTCAGGCATCGATCGCCCGGAGCTCGGCCCGGTCGCCACGGGGCTCGGCGAGGTGTTCCACTACGTGGTCACGGGCAAGGGCAAGTCGCTGAGCGAGCTGCGCACGGTCCACGACTGGGTCATCGCGCCGCAGCTCCGCTCGGTGCGCGGCGTGGCCGAGGTCAACGCCTGGGGCGGCGACGAGCGGCAGATCCAGGTCCTCGTCGACCCGGCGGAGCTCACGGGGCGGGGGCTCTCGCTCCACGACCTGGCCGGAGCGCTGGAGCGCAACAACGCCAACGTGGGCGGGGGCAGCCTGGACCAGGCCGGCGAGTCGAGCCTGATCCAGGGCATCGGCATCGCCACCCGCGTGAGCGACATCGAGGACATCGTGGTCGCCACCAGGGGCGGGGCGCCCATCCGGGTGCGCGACGTGGCCCAGGTGGTCGAGGGGCGCGAGATCCGGCGGGGCGCGGTCACCGCGGATGGCCAGGGGGAGGTCGTGCTCGGCCTCGGCTTCATGCTGATGGGCGAGAACAGCCACGACGTCACGACGCGGCTCAAGGCGCGCCTCGCGGAGGTCGAGAAGAGCCTCCCGGAAGGGGTCGACGTCGCCGTCGTGTACGACCGCACCGAGCTCATCGACCGGGTGCTCGGCACCGTAAGGAGGAACCTGCTCGAGGGCGCGCTCCTCGTCGTCGCGGTGCTCTTCGCCTTCCTCGGCAACCTCCGCGCCGGGCTCATCGTGGCCTCGGCCATCCCGCTGTCGATGCTCTTCGCCTTCGATCTGATGCTGCGCGCCGGCGTGGCGGGGAGCCTGATGAGCCTCGGCGCGATCGACTTCGGCCTCATCGTCGACAGCTCGGTGATCATGGTCGAGAACTCGGTCCGGCGGCTCTCCGAGGAGTCGAGCGACCGGAGCACGACGGACGTCGTGCGCGACGCCTCGCTCGAGGTCCGCAAGCCGACGATGTTCGGCGAGCTCATCATCATGATCGTCTACCTGCCGATCCTCGCCCTCGAGGGGGCGGAGGGGAAGCTGTTCCGGCCGATGGCGCTCACGGTGATCTTCGCGCTCGTCGGCTCGATGATCCTGTCGCTCACGCTCATGCCGGTGCTCGCGAGCCTCCTCTTGCCGCGCCGCATGAAGGCGCGCGAGAACGCGCTCGTTCGCCTGCTGAAGCGGGCCTACCGGCCCGTGCTGCAGCTCGCGCTGCGGTGGCGCTGGGCCGTGCTCGCCGGCGCCGTGCTGCTCCTCGGCAACGCGGTCTTCCTCGCGACGCGGCTCGGCGCCGAGTTCGTGCCGCGGCTCCGCGAGGGCACGCTCGTCGCCAACACGGTGCGGCTCTCGGGCGTCTCGGTGGGCGAGTCGATCCGCTACGGGACCCAGCTGGAGCGGGTCCTGCTCGACAGGTTCCCGGACGAGATCGAGCGCGTCTGGACCCGCACGGGCACCGCGGAGGTGGCGACGGATCCCATGGGGCTCGAGCTGTCCGATATGTTCATCACGCTCAGGCCGCGGGAGGCCTGGAAGCGCGCCGCGACGCAGGACGAGCTCGTGCAGGCGATGGAGTCGGAGCTCGCGGGGATGCCGGGCATGCGCGTCATCTACACGCAGCCGATCGAGATGCGGGTCAACGAGATGGTGGCGGGGATCCGGGCCGATCTGGGGGTGAAGCTGTTCGGCGACGACTTCGACACGCTGAAGCAGAAGGCGCGCGAGATCGAGGCCGTCCTGAAGAAGATCCCCGGCGCCGCCGACGTTGTGACCGAGCAGGTCACAGGCCAGCCCGTGCTCGAGATCGAGGTCGACCGCGCCGCCATCGGCCGGCACGGCATCGCCGCCGCCGATGTCCTGGAGGTCGTCGAGGCGCTCGGCGCGCGGGAGGTGGGGCAGCTCCAGGAGGGCGAGCGCCGCTTCCCCGTGGTGCTGCGCATCGACGATCGCTACCGGGAAGACCCGACCTCCATCGGCCGCATCCTTGTCACGTCGGCCGGCGGGGAGCGCATCCCGCTCGCGCGGCTCGCGAAGATCCGCACGGCCGAGGGGCCCACCGCGATCCAGCGCGAGTGGGCGAAGCGGCGGATCGTTGTGCAGGCGAACGTCCGCGGCCGCGACGTGGGCACCTATGTCGAGGAGGCGAGAGCCAGGCTGGATCGGGAGGTCGAGCTCCCGCCCGGCTACTACGTCCGCTTCGGCGGGCAATTCGAGCACCTCGAGCGGGCACAGGCACGCCTGCTCGTCGTGGTGCCCGTGGCCCTGGGGCTGATCCTGCTCCTGCTCTACTTCACGTACGGGCGGCTCCTCGATGCGGTCCGCGTCTTCACGGGCGTCCCGTTCGCCGCGATCGGCGGCGTCGTCGCGCTCTGGCTCCGCGGCCTGCCGTTCAGCATCTCCGCGGGCGTCGGGTTCGTGGCGCTGTCGGGCGTCGCGGTGCTCGGGGACATGGTGCTCGTCTCCACGATCCGGCAGCTCACCGCGGCGGGGATGCCGGTGCGGGCCGCCATCGAGCTCGCGGCGGAGCGGCGCCTGCGCCCGGTCCTGATGACGGCGCTCGTCGCTTCGCTGGGCTTCGTGCCGATGGCGCTGAACACGGGGGTCGGCGCCGAGGTGCAACGCCCGCTCGCGACGGTCGTGATCGGCGGCGTGATCTCCTCCACGCTGCTCACGCTGCTCGTTCTGCCGGTTCTTTACAGCGTGGCCGGCGGACGTCTCCGCACGGGCGCCGCCGGCGAGCCGGGCGCCGCCGGCGAGCCGGGCGCCGCCGATCGCCCGCCGAGCTCCGGCGCGGCCCTGTCGCCCGCGGCGGAGTAGGCAATGAGCGCGCGCTCCCGCCTCCGCGTGATCGCCGCCTCCGCGGGCGTCCTGGTCCTGGCTCAGGCGCTCGCAGCGGGGATCTACTGGGCCGTGGAGCATCGCCGCGAGGCGGAGCGGCCGGGTCGTCCCTTTGCGTACGAGCAGCTCAGCGGCGCCCAGCCGGTGCCGGACGCCGCCTTCGAGCAACCGGACGGGACCTTGCTCCGGTCGGGCGCCCTGCGCGGCCGGCCCGTGCTGCTCCATTTCTGGGCCACCTGGGGCGCCCCGTGCCGCGCCGAGCTCCCGCTGCTGCTGGAGCTTGGCCGAGAGGTGGAGCAAGCCGGGAGGCTCCAGCTCGTGGCCGTGAGCGTGGACGAGAACTGGGACGTCGTGCGCGCCTTCTTCGGGGGCGAGGTTCCTCCCGGGGTCGTGCGGGCCGGATCGCCCGCCGTGCAGCGACGGTTCGGGGTCTCGACGTTGCCTGACAGCTTCCTTGTGAAGGCGGACGGCACGATGGCCCTCCGGTTCACGGGCGCGCGAGACTGGCGAGCGCCCGAGGCGAAAGCGCTGCTGATGGGACAGGAGCGAGCAGGACCCTGACCGCTCAGCTGCCTGCAACCCGGTTGAACAGCAAGATTGGAGCTCACGATGACTCGTCCCTGGTTCGCCCTTGCTCTGTACGCCGTCTACATGGCGCTCGCGTTCGGGTGGCGGTCGCTCCGGCAGCGCCGTGCGACCGGATCCACGGGCTTCCGCGGCATCTCGGGGCCGCCGGGATCGCTGCCGTGGGTCGGCGGGGTGCTCTTCGTGATCGCGATCCTGCTCGGTGTGGCGGCCCCTCTCGTGGAGCTCGCGGGCTGGATAGGGCCGCTTGCCGAGCCCGGCGCTCTGGTCGTCGGGCTCGGCGCGGCCATGACGATCGCAGGTACGCTCGGCACGCTGTGGTCACAGGGCGCGATGGGTGAGTCGTGGCGCATCGGCGTCAGCGAGGCGGAGCGCACGAGCCTCGTGACCCGAGGGCCGTTCGCCGTGGTGCGGAACCCCATCTTCAGCTTCATGATGCTGGCCGCGCTCGGGATGGCGCTGATCGTCCCCAACGCCGCTGCGCTCGCCTCGTTCGGGGCGCTGGTCTTCGCGATAGAGCTGCAGGTCCGGTGGGTCGAAGAGCCGTACCTGCTCGGCGCCCACGGCGAGGCTTACGCAGCGTACTGCGCGAAGGTAGGGCGCTTTGTGCCTGGCCTCGGCGTCGGGGTGCGGTCGCCTTCGCAGTGAACGCAGAGGAGCGATCTCAACCCGGGTGTCGCTCCAGCCATCGCGTACGGCTCAGCCGCCGAGCCACTGCCGCGCGAGATCGAGCGTGCGGGCGTTGTCCGGGACGTCGCGGAGGAAGCGCTCGCGCCAGGCCGGGTCGCTGAGCTTCTCGGCGCGCGCGAGCAGGGCAGCCCTGGCCGACGCAATGGCGGCGGTCGCCTCGCGCTGTCTGCCGCTCGCGGCGAGCGCCTCGGCATACGTCAGCCGGACGAGCGAGCCGCCTTCTTCCAGGGTGCCGAACTCCGCAAGCTGCGAGCTCGCCTCGGCAGCAGCCCGCATCGCCTCGTCGGTACGACCGAGCCCGAGCAGCGCGCGGGCGAGGACGGCAGAGGCCTGTACCACGAACGTCGGTGCGCTCGGCGCGAGCGCCACCGCGGCGCGCGCTTCGCGCTCGGCGACCCCGAGATCGCCGCTGGCGAGAGCGATCTTCGCGAGGTAGCAACGAGCAATCAGCTCAGTGCGCACCACCCCCGCTTGGCCGCTCAGCGTCGCGGCGGACTCGGCAAGCGCCCGCGCCTCGGTCAGCTGGCCACGATACGCGAGGACCTGCGCGAGGTTCATCTTCACCACGAAGCTCATGTCATGCAGATGCAACCGGTCAGCCTCCGCCAGCGCCGCCCGCAGCATCGACTCCGCCCGCTCGAAGTCGCCGAGCTCCGCATAGCCACTCCCGAGGTTCGCG
>JAICEP010000607.1 GCA_025924095.1 Sorangium sp. | reverse complement strand
CTGGGTCTCCTCGCTCGTCCCCGGCGCGTCGATGCCGAAGAGCGCGAGGCCCTGGCGCCCCGCGGCGAGCGCCTCGGCGAACCGCGCCTGGGCGAGGTAGAGCGTGACCCGCAACCCGAAGATCCCGCCGCGCTGCCCGCTGTGGCGCACGTGGGCGAGCAGCCCGTCCAGGTGCGCCTCGGCCTCGTCGAGGCGGCCCGCCATGTACTCGCACTCGGCGCGCTCGCGGTGCAGCGCGAACGTGAGATCGTAGAGCTCTTCCCAGCTCCCCTCGTCGAGCGCCGTGATCCCCGCGGCGTAGAGGCCGGCCGCCGACGCGAACGCCGTCGCCGCCTTCGCCATGCGGCCGGCCGCGAGGTTCTGCCGCGCGAGATCGGCGCGCTCCTCCCTGTCGCGCATCCGCGCGGCGCCGAGGTTGAGGTGCCGGACCAGCTCGAAGGCGAGCTCGGCCCGCGGCTCGTCCGGGAGCGTCCTGCGCAAGCACCTCCCGATGCGGAGGTGGACCTCTTCCCGCTCCTCCGCCGGGATGAGGGAGTACGCCGCCTGCTGCACGCGATCGTGCAGGAACCGGTAGGACGCGTCCAGCTTGGCCAGCGCGCCCGGATCGAGGTCGTCCGGATCGCTCACCACAGGAAGCAGCCGGTAGTCTCCGCCGATCGGCAAGAGCAGCCCGTCCCGCAGGGATGGCCAGAGCGCCACCGCCGTCTGGGCATGCGGCAGCTCCGCGATCGTCGCCAGCGTCGTCAGGTCGACCTGGTGGCCGATACACGCGGCGAGCGAGAGCACGCGCCGCGTGCTCGGCTCCAGCGCCTGTATCCGCGTGGCCATGAAATCGACGACGTTGTCGGTCACCGGCGCCGCCGCGATCGTCGCCTCGTCCCAGACCCAGCGCCCCGTGGCCCGGTCGAGCCGCACGAGCTTCGCGCCGTGGAGCCCGATCAGGAACTGGGAGAGAAAGAACGGATTGCCCTCGGTCTTTGCGATCGCCTGAGCGGCGAGCCATTCCACGCGCTCGATCTCGCTCTCCTTGAACGTCTCCGCGAGGAGCAGCCGCACGCTCGGCAGATCGAGCGGGCCGAGCCTGATCTCGGACGGCTCGAGCCCCTGCTTGCGCAGCTCCTCCAGCGCGGCGCGCAGCGGGTGGGCCCCGTCCACCTCGCTGTCCCGATAGGCCCCCACGACGAGCAGGTGCCCACGCCCGGGCCCCGAGAGCAGCTGGCGCAAGAGCCAGAGCGACGCCGCGTCGGCCCATTGCAGATCGTCGAAGAAGAGCACGAGGGGGTGCGACGGCGAGCAGAACACCCGGACGAAGCTCTGCATCAAGAGGCTCAGGCGGCTCTGGGACTCCGAGGGCCCGAGGGCGACGGCCACGGGCTGCGGGCCGACGATCAGCTCGAGCTCGGGGATCAGGTCGACGAGCAGCTGCCCGTTCGCGCCCAGCGCCTCGACAAGCGCGGACCTCCACGCGGCGAGCTTGACGGACGACTCCCCGAGCAGGTGCGAGATGAGCGCCCGGAAGGCCTGCGTGAAGGCGGCGAAAGGGACCTCGCGGTGGAGCTGATCGAACTTGCCGGCGACGAAGCTCCCGTGGCGCCGGGCGACGTGCTTGTGCAGCTCGTGGACCAGCGCCGACTTGCCGATCCCGCCCGCTCCCGTCACGAGCGCGAGCTCCGCCGCCCCCTCGCTCACGCGATCGAACGCCGAGACCAGGGCCCCGATCTCCGCCGCTCGCCCGTAGAGCTTCTGCGGGATCTGGAGCCTTTCGCTGACGTCCCGCCGCCCCAGCTCGAACGGCGCGATCCTCCCCTTCTGCTGCCATTCGGAGAGGCACCGCTCGAGATCCGCTGCCAGCCCCTCTGCCCGCTGGTACCGGTCCTCCGCCGCCTTGGCGAGCAGCTTCATCGCGAGCGTCGATACCATCTCGGGGATCGTCGCATCGCGCTCGTGCGGCGCGAGCGGCGTCCTCGCGATGTGGCTGTGGACCACCTCCATGGGATCGGTGCAGTCGAACGGGAGGACCCCGGTGAGCATCTCGTAGAAGGTGACACCGAGCGAATAGAAGTCTGTCCGGTAGTCGACGACTCGATTCATCCGGCCCGTCTGCTCGGGCGAGATATAGGCGAGGGTGCCTTCGAGCGTGTCGGGGCGCAGGGCCGTCTGCGCCTCCTGCGAGAGGCGCGTGGCGATGCTGAAGTCGATCAGGTGGACGCTCTGCAACCTGTCGTCCACGACGATGTTCGCAGGCTTGATGTCCTTGTGGATCACGCCGTGCGCGTGGACGCCGTCGAGGATCGTCGCCAGCGCGCGAGCGACGTGGAGCGCCTGCGCGAGGTCGAGCCCGCGGCCGCGCAGGTGCTCGCTCAGCGGCGTCTCGCCGACGTCCTCGAGGACAAGCCCGGCGCTTTCTTCGTGGATCTCGAGCGCGTGCGCCTTGATGACCCCCGGCCAGTCGAGCTCTCGCAGGATGCTGAACTCGTGTCGCAGCTTGGCCAGGTCGCGCGGGTTCGCGTGCTCGTCCTTGAGGAACTTGATGACGACGGGGATGCCATCCTCGTCGCGAATGCCACGGTACAGCACCCGTCCGGCGCTGTCGTACAGCTTGTCCCGCAGCGTGTAGTGCGGCAGCTCGACCAATGCCCCTCCTTGGGTTCAAAGCATGGGAGCTCACCGAGTTGAGTATGTCAAGAGTCTTAACCCACCATGAGGCATGGTGCAGTTGCCCCGCCGCGCGTGCGCCCTTGTGATTGGGGTCGCCCGGGGAGCAAGGATAGCGCGGTGCATCACCCACGCGCGAAGGGACGCGAGACGACCGGCGGCTTGGTCGCCGGTCATCTACAGCCCGGTTACAGACCGGTCTCGATCTCTGGACAGCGATCGCGCTGTAAGACCTTCGCGCTCAGCCGGGTGAGCTCAAAGGAGGCGCGGCAAGAGCCACCCGGCGATCGAGATGAGGGCGGCCGTCCCGAAGAGCGGCCCGAACCCCCGGATCTCGAAATCGTCGATGAGCTTGTCCGTCGCGTAGAGCAGCACCGAGTTCACGACGAGGCCGAAGAAGAGATAGGCCAGGCCGAGCGTGAGGATGGCGGCGGGCAGGAGCGCCACGGCGACGAGGAAGCTCACGAGCCAGCCGAGCAGGAGGTTGAGGAGCGCGAAGACGCCGGCGACGACCAGCGCCGTCTGGATCTTGCGGATGCGGACGCCCGGCATGAGCTTGGCGCCGACGAGGACTGCGAGGCCCGCGGCGAGCGCCTGGACGAGGAACTGCTTGAACATGACCACCTCCCTGGGCCGGCGCCGCTCCAGGCGGGCCGGGTTTGGACGTTCTTGGTGACCCAGGCGCGCGCCGGGCGCAACCTTGCCGGGCCGGAAGGCCGAGCGCCGCGGCCAGCGCGGGGCGCCCCGGGCCGCGGCGCCTCGCGAGCGAAGCCGGCGCGCCGCCTCCGCTCAGCTATCGTTCAGCGATCGTTCAGCGATCGTTTCCGCTCGTCTCCGCTCATGGCTTCGGCTTGTCGCCGCCGAGCAGCTCGCCGATGGCGGGGGCGCCGCCCGGGCCGAGGGCCTGCGTGCTCTCGATGAGGTGGATGAGGAACTGGCGGTTGTCCGTCACCGAGAGGTTCTGGAGCTCGAGCGCGCCGATGCGATCCTCGGGGGTGAAATAGGCCTCCTCGACCTTCTCCATCGAGAGCTTGTCCGGCGCGTAGGCCATGTAATCGGCGCGCGTGTTGAGGAGGCTGTAGTCGTCGCCGCGGCGCAGCTCGAGCGTCACCTCGCCGGTCACGCCGGGCGCGATCCAGCGCGAGAGCGCGTCCTTCAGCATCATGGCCTCGGGGTCGTACCACTTGCCCTCGTAGAGCAGGCGCCCGAGGCGCCGGCCCTGGGTGAAGTACACGTCGAGGGTGTTCTCGTTGTGAATGGCGGACAGGAGCCGCTCGTAGACGGCGTGGAGGAGGGCCATGCCCGGCGCCTCGTAGATGCCGCGGCTCTTCGCGTCGATCACCCGGTTCTCGATCTGATCGCTCATGCCGAGCCCGTGGCGCCCGCCGATCCGGTTGCACTCGACGAACAGCTCGAACAGGGAGCCGAAGCGCTTGCCGTTGATGGCCGTCGGGACGCCGCGCTCGAACCCGAGGGTGATCGTCTCGGCCTCGATGGCGACCTCCGGCCGGAACGAGGCGACCCCCATGATCGGCTGGACGATCTTGATGCCGGTGTTCAGGTGCTCGAGATCCTTCGCCTCGTGCGTCGCGCCGAGCACGTTGGCGTCGGTGCTGTAGGCCTTCTCCGTCCCCATGCGGTAGGGCAGCCCGTGGCGCTCGAGGTACTCGCTCATCTCCTTGCGCCCGCCGAGCTCGCCCACGAACTTCGGGTCGAGCCAGGGCTTGTAGATCCTGAGCGAGGGGTCGACGAAGATGCCATAGCGATAGAACCGCTGGATGTCGTTGCCCTTGTGCGTGCTGCCGTCGCCGAAGACGTGGACGTCGTCGTCGCGCATCGCGCGCACGATCGCGGTCGTGGTCACCGCGCGGCCGAGCGGCGTGGTGTTGAAGTACTTCTTGCCGCCCGTCGAGAGGTGGAAGGCGCCGCACTGGATGGCGAGGATGCCCTCGCGGACGAGCGCGTCGCGGCAGTCCACGAGCCTGGCGGAGACGGCGCCGTGCTGCAGGGCGATCGGCGGGATGTCGCCGGGGGAGTCCTCGTCCGGCTGCGCCAGATCGGCCGTGTACGCGTGCACCTTGAGCCCGTTGCGCGCGAGCCACGCCACCGCACAGCGCGTGTCGAGCCCGCCCGAGAACGCGATGCCGAGCTGGGTGCCGGCCGGGGGAAGTGAACGGAAGATCCTACTCATGGCGGCGCAGCATAGCCGCAACGCCCGCGGCCGCGCGAGCGGAGATCGTGGGGCGGCGCGGCGCCGGACGGCGCCGGCGGCAGCCGAGCGCGCTCCCCAGGGACGGCTCGGGCGCGCGGCCTCCGCCCGGCGGCGCGGCCCCCCTGGCGGCGGAGCCGGAGGCGCGCTCGTGCTCCTCTGCTCCTCTGCTCCTCTGCTCGTCTGCACGACTGCACGAGGCGCGCTCGGCGGACTAGGATGGAGAACACCATGTCACGTGAGCGCTTTTCTCCG
>JAICEP010000606.1 GCA_025924095.1 Sorangium sp. | reverse complement strand
GAGAGCCGCGTATGGCTGCGGCGGATCTGCTCCTTGAGCTCATCGATGCGCTGCTCCAGATCGCGTAGCCGCACCGCGTAGGTCGGGCCGTCCATCGCCGGGGCGGCGGTGGTACCCGCAGCCGGCGCGGCCGTCGTGGCAGGCGATGCAGCCGCGGCGCCCGTCGTGGCAGGCGATGCAGCCGTGCCCGCAGCCGGGGCGCCCGTCGTGGCAGGCGATGCAGCTGCGGCGCCCGTCGTGACGGCGGGCGCAGGGGCGGCCTGCGCTCCCGCCGCAGGCGCTGAGGCGGCCGGCGCCGCAGAGGCGGCAGGAGCAGCGGCCTTGCCCGACGCGCCGCCGGGGCTCTGCGCGAGGGCGGGCATGGCCATCAAGAACGAGGCCCCCACCCCCACAGCCAGCATCCTGATAAGTCGCATCGAAAGGTAACCTCGTGGTTTTACCCTCGTCAGCAGAGGGGGGCGACCTCACGCCCGGTGCCGGGGAGTCTAGTGGCGGCGGGCTTCCGAGCGCAACGACCTGGACAGCTTCCTCATCACCCGGCAGAGCGCGCCGCCGCTCGCGGCGCAACGGCGGCGCGAACCGTGCAGCGGAAATCGTGCTGGAGCCCTCACCCAGCACACGCCCCCGGCGTCCTCAGCCGGTCGGCGATGCGCTGCCACGAGGACGCCACGCGACCGAAAGCGGGCTCCCCTCCGGACGCCCGCGACCCTCCCCTCGCCGCGGGCGAAGGAGGCTCGCTCGCTCGGGGGCGGATCCGCTAAGGTGCGCTTGTGTCAGGGGAAGGAGAGCGCCTCAGATCTTCGAGCCGCGCTGCGCGTCCGATCCGACGCCGCGGTCGTCGCCACGAACACCCCGCCGATCGGGCCGCCGAAGGAGCGCCGCAGAGGCTCGGCCGCTCCGGGAGCTAGGATGGTCCCGATTTCTCGCGAGGAGGTCACCGACGAAGCCCTGATGATGCGTTTTCAGGGCGGCGACCGCGCCGCATTTGCCGGGCTCGTCCGGCGGCACAAGACGCCCATCTACAACTTCATCCTGCGGCAGGTCCGCGGGCCTGCGATCGCCGAGGATCTGGTGCAGGATGTGTTCGTGAAGATCGTGCAGAGCGCGTCCGATTTCAAGCATGAGGCGAGGTTCACCACCTGGGCCTACGCCATCGCGCGCAACGTCAGCATCGATCACCTGCGCAAGATGTCGCTCCGGCGCCACCCGTCGCTCGACCAGGGCTCCGGTGACGGCGGCGACGGGCCCACGCTCGGCGAGCGGACCGCGGACCCGGCGCCCCAGGCCGCGGTGGACCGGGTCGCGATCGGCGCCGAGATGGGGCAGCTCATCGTGCGCGCGGTGGAGGGCCTGCCGCACGAGCAGCGGGAGGTCTTCCTGCTCCGGGAGATCGGGCACGTGCCCTTCAAGGACATCGCCCAGATCGTGGGGGTGCCCGAGAACACGGTGAAGAGCCGGATGCGCTACGCCCTGGAGCGGCTGCAGGAGGCGCTCTCGGAGTACGAAGATTACGCGAGGGCGCTGCGCTAGCGCGCCGGAAGAGCTGTCTATGGACTGCGAGAAGTTCGACCAGCACGTGATGGACGCGCTCTACGACGAGCTCGACGAGCTGACGCATGCGGCCATGAAGCGGCACATGGACAGCTGCGGCCGGTGCGCCTCGGCGTTCGCGGGGCTGCGCGCGGCCCGCGACGCCGGCCCCTTGCCGCTCGAGGAGCCGAGCGAGGAGCTCGAGGCGCGGATCCTCGATGCGGTCGAGGTCGCGCAGAAGAAGACGCCGTTCCGGCGCAAGGCGCTCCGCGCGCTCGCCTGGGCCGGCAGCCATGCGATGCGGCCGCAGCTGGCGATGGCGGCGCTCTTCGTGCTCGTCATCGGCTCGAGCCTGCTGCTGCTGCGGCCGAAGACCGGCGTGGCCCCCGTGCGGGTCACCGAGTGGGGCCAGCCTGCGTCGGTTCACCAGGAGCCGCCCAGCGTCCCCGCGCCGGCCGCCCTGGCCACGCCGACGGAGGAGGGCGATGCCCGGCGCCTCGCCGAAGCGAAGGCGGGCGAGCCACCGAGGACGATGGTGGAGGCGACGAAAGATACGGCGAAGGAGAAGAGCGCGCGCGCGGCCGCGGACCCCGAGGACAGCGCGAGCGCCGCGCTCCGGGAGGCGCAGGCGCTGCAACGGAAATCGGGCTGCGCGGCCGCCGTCGGCAAGCTCGACGAGGTCGGCGCGCGGTACCCGGGCACGCCGGCCGCGCACGCGGCGATGTGGGAGGCGGCCCGGTGCTACGAGGCTGCCGGGGAGACGGAGAAGGCGCGGGAGCTGCTGCTCGCGCTCCGCGCCGCGAAGGGGTATGGCGACCGCGCCGAGCAGGTGCTCGCGGGCCTCGAGACGAACGTCGGGCGCTCGCAGGCCAAGAACGCGATCCCCATGGCCTCCCGCCCCGCCGCGGCAGCCCCACCTCGCCGCGCCGCGCCGAGCGCGAAGCCCGCGGCGCCGCCGCGCGCAGACGACGCGCAGGAGCCGGCGCAGGCGGCACCTGCCGACGCCGTGATGGGACGCTGACGGGCCGCGGGCGCACGCGCCGGCGTCGCCGCGAGGGGACGCCGCGGGCGCACGCGCCGGCGTCAGTTCGATCTCACCGGCGCCTCGCGGATGTAGGCGATCGTCCTGATCGTGTCGACGATGCGCTCGCGAGCGTCGGGCGTGAGATCGACGAAGCGGATGCCCATGCCCGGGTTCGGGTTGTCATGGAGAGGGCGCACCTCGTTGATCCACTGCACCGTCCCCTCGAGCACGTACGAGCCCTCGGCCCCCGGCGGCGAGAAGCGGAGCGTGAGCCGCGTGCCGATCGAGAGCGGCTGCGTCGTGCGGACGAAGATGCCCATCTCCGAGATGTTGGTGATGGAAGCGTAGAGGAACGTCTCCTCCGTCTCGCAGTCCACGAGCCACGTGACGTCGAGGCGCTCGGACGAGCGTCGGTTGAGCGAGTCCGGGGCGGAGCCCTCGCGCTCGTCCTCCCCGCCGGCGTGGCGTTCGTCCCCGTAGGCGCCGCTCTGCGCGGGGGATGCCGATGAACCGCCAGGCACGTCGGGCGGATGGTTGGAATCACCACGGCCCCCGGTCATGTTTCTGCGACTAGCCGCTTTCCGCACGCGCGTCGAGGGCGCTCGACGACGAGGACCGCGCGCGCGTCGCCCGGCGCCCAGGGGAACCCGCGCGCCACGGCATGCGTCGGGAACCCCACAACGAGCGGCTCACCGCACGCGGATGACGCCGCCGCGGACGCGGTTCTCGTGCTCAGGCCCGCGCGTCACCTGAAAGCGCGCCTCGCCGGCATAAAGGCCGAAGTAGAACGCGTAGTCGCCCGGGGTGAAGTTGGGCTCGAGCCGGAGCTCATGGTCGTCCACGATGACGTCGCCCGGCTGCCACAGGCTCAGCGGGTAGCGCCCCTCGAGCACGGGGTGGTCGCCGTTGTAACGGCGCTGGAACCCATCGATGTGAACGAACATCTTCCAGTTGCCGATGATCGACCGGTGGACCCGGAAGTAGGTCCGCAAGTGGTAGGTCTTCTGGGGGACCACGCTCGAGACCTTCTGGCCATCGTCGTCGGTCAGCTCCCAGCCGAGCACCTCCAGCTGATCCTCGAACATCACGTCGATCGGGTTCGCGGGCGCGACGGGTTCGTCGAGCACGACACGGCTGAGCCAGCTCTCGTTCGGTCGACCGCCGAGCTCGTTCGACGCGAGGAGAATCTGGCTCGATCGGCCGTCGAGCACGGGCAGGTTGCGCTTGTGGTGCTTGCGGAAGAGGCTGTTCAACCTGGGGAGCTCGTCGGATTTGACGACGAGCCAGCGGCGAGCCCCGGGAGCGGCGGATCCGTCCGCAGCGCTGTCCGCCGTGGCGGTGAGCCAGGCGAACGCCTGCGGGACGTCGTCGAACGACGCGATCTCACCGCCCTGGTAGTAGGCCGCCGCGCGGCTCCGGACGCCGAGCGTCGCGAGCGGCTCGCCGGGTCTGCGCAGCGCCCCGTACGACTCGAAGACCGCCTTCGGGGAGAGCTGAGCCGCGAGCGCCGGGTAGTACCAGAAGCTCAGCGCGAAGCCGGCGAGGAGGCCGGCGAGCGGCGTGCCGAGGGCGCGGGGCATGGCGGCGCGCGCGACGACGAAGCGGAACGCGTCGCGCACCGCGATGAGCACCACGGGCCCCGCCGCGAGCAGCAAGGGCAGCGCCCACCACGCGTTCATCCCGTAGGCGGCGAGGTGGTTCGGCATCCGCGCCACGGTCCCCCATCCGATGCGCCTGCCGACGAAGAGCATCGCGCCGACGCCGACGAGCGCCGCCTCGAGGACGATCAGCAGGAAGAGCAGGTTGCCGCCCCAGATGCGGGCGAGCTCCCCGGCGCCGGCGTGCAGCTCGTCGGCGAGGCGCCGCGCCCACGCCTTGAAGCTGCGATCGAGCGCGCGGGGCTGCTCCTCGAACCAGGTGAGCGCGACGAGGCCCGCGAACGCGATCAGGACGAAGCGCATCGCGGAGGCCGCCTCTTCCTCGAAGCTCTTCGGGAAGACCGGCTTGTCGACGGAGAAGACGCTGAGGGCCCTGTCCGGCGAGAGGACGAGGTCGCGATAGAGGACGAACGCGAGCACGGAGCAGCCGACGGCGAGCGCTCGCGAGGAGGGAGCGCCGCGCTCGAGATCGCGGATGGCGAGCGCGGCGATCGCGGCGAGGAGCGCGGGGCCGCTGAACGGGAGCGCCCCGGCGTGCGGCGCGAGCAGCGCGAAGGCGCCGTAGGCGAGCGCCGATGTGACGACGAGGGCGATCCGGACGCCTGCCTCGCGATCGAGGCGGGGCGCGACGGCCGCGGCCCCTGGCTCCACGGCAGGGGCGCGGAAGATCCGGCCGATGGCGAACGGCAGGAAGGCGCTCCACGGAAAGAGGGCGTGTCCGAGCTGGCGCAGCGTGAGGTCGAACGTGGACTCGACCGGCGGCTTCTTGAGGAGCGCGACGCCGAGGGCGCGGGGAAGCGGCGCGTCGGCGCTGGAGCTCGCGAGCACGAGGAGGCCCTTCGCTGCCGCGGCGACGCCGAGCAGGAGCGCAGCGCAGCCCACGAGGTCGCCGAGCGTGGGGCGCGGGCCCTCCGG
>JAICEP010000605.1 GCA_025924095.1 Sorangium sp. | reverse complement strand
CCGGAGGGGCCGCGCCGTCGAAGGACGAGCAGGCGCGCCGCATCTACCGGTGGGTGCTCGCCAACGTCGAGGAGGGGCGCGAGAACGACGGCCGCCGCGTCGTCATCGGCAAGAGCGGCAACCGGACCGAGGCGTTCCTCTACCTGTGCCGCCTGGTCGGGATCGACGCCGGCTACGGCATCGTGAGCGATCGGCTCACCGCGCCGCCGCGCGGGCCCATGAGCGAGGCCGAGACGTTCAACGCGCTCGCGGTGCGCATCGACACCGGAGACAAGCCCGGCGCGAGCGCGGTCCGCTGGATGTTCGTGCGCGACAAGTTCGCGCCGTACGGCTACCTGCCGAGCTCCCTCCGCGGGCAGCCGGCGATCGTGCTGCGGCCCGGGACGCCGCGCGAGGTGACGCCCTCGTCCGGCGCGCACGACGGCGTGGTCACCGAGGGCGTCGCCGAGGTGGCCAGGGACGGCTCGGCGTCGCTGGCGATCGAGCAGCGCTACGAGGGCAAGCTCGCGATCGCGCTGCGCTCGGCCCTGGAGTCGCTCCCCGACGCGCAGCTCAGGGACGCCGTCGAGTCGCGGCTCCTGCCGCAGATGGTGCCGGGGGCGCGGCTCCAGGAGATCCAGATCAAGGAGCTGACCGAGATCGACCGGCCGCTCACCCTGAAGATGAAGGTCGCGGCCGCGGGCTTCGCGCGCGTGCAGGGCCCGGAGCTCGTGCTCTCGCCCCCCTTCGGCGTGCGCGTGGCCACCCTCGCCAGCCTGCCGGTCCGGGAGACGCCGCTCTACCTGTCCGAGCAGATCGCGACCCGCTCCGAGGTGCGGCTCCGCGTCAAGCTCCCCCCGGGCGCGCGCGTGGCCACGCGGCTCGCTCCGTTTGCGGCGGACAACGACGGGCGCACCGTGCGGGTGAACGATCGCCTCGACAGCGGCGCCTTGCTCCTCGATCGCTTCCTGGAGCTGCCCGCGGGCCGCGTGCAGCCGGACGCCTACCCGCGGTTCCAGCAGTTCGCCCGCGCGGCGGACGGCGCGCTCGACCGGGACATCGTCGTGCGGCTCGACCGCGACGGACGCTGAGCGCGCCGCCCGCTCGCCTCACGCCAGCGCAAAGAGCGCCTCGGCCCCAGGGGATTCCTGTGTGCCAACCTACGCAGTATGGATTACGCTTTTGCTCACCCTGTGAGCGATCTGGATTCCCAGTACGCGCCGGATGCCGGGCGCCATCCGACTGATCCCGTGAAGGCGCGGGTGGCGCGCGCCTTCCGGCTCTCCTCGCTCTTCGCGCAGGTGGACCGCGCGGTGCGGGATGCGGTCACGGACGCCGCCGTGCTCGAGGTGGTGGCGTCCGACGCGGCGATCTTCGAGCAGGGCGCCCCTGCGGACACGCTCGTGGTGCTCGGCCGGGGCCGGGCGCGCGTCGAGCGCGTCAACGACGCGGGCGCCGCGTTCCCGCTCAGCTACCGCGGCACGGGCGACGTGCTCGGCGAGTCGTGCCTCGGCGGGCTGGAGACGCGGACGGAGCGCGCCATCGCGATGGACGAGGCCGAGGTGGTGCGGGTGCCGCTCGCGCTCATCCGCGAGCTCTGCGCGCAGCACCCGGGGCTCGGGGGGGCGGTGTTCGCGCTGCTTGTCGCGCGGCAGCGGGAGACCGAGGACCGGATCGAGTCGATGCTGTTCAAGAACGTGGGGGGGCGGCTGGCCGAGTTCCTCCTGCACGCGGCGGAGCGGTGGGGCGTGCCGACGCCGCGCGGGACGCTGATCTCGGCGCCGATCACGCACGCGGAGATCGCGCAGGTGATCGGCTCGACCCGGGAGACGGTGACGCTGACGCTCGGGGCGCTGCGGAAGGAGGGGGTGCTCGACGTGGCCGGGCGGCGGCTCATCGTGAAGGATCGGGAGGCGCTCGCCCGCAAGCGGTAGGGCGGGTCGGCTCGCGCCGCCAGGCCGGCGCCTTTTCCGGGCAGCGTCAGCCCGCCGCGCATTGCGGCGTCCTGTGCCCACGGCGCCGGAGGTGGCGCGAGCGGCGAGATCCTCGGTCATGGCGCGCGGCACATGCGCGGCGGTCCGCCGCTTCTCGCGCCCCCGCGCGCGCGGTTCCTAGTTGACGTGGCGCACGAAGCGCCGATACGCCTTCGCGAGTCGACCTCGCAGGAAAGGATTGCTCATGCCGAAGCTCAGCTCCGGGACAGCCATCGCCGTCGCGTTTCTCTTCGGTTGCTCCGCGTCGTACATCGCGCCGCGCTTCCTTGTGCCGCCGGTCCACGCGGGGACCGATCCGCCCCGATGGGAAGTGCGGTGCGTGGATGCCGAGACGGCGCAGGTCATCGACAGCCAGGTCCTCGAGGTGACCAGCGCGTCCGGCTGGAACCCGGTCCTCAAGCGGTTCGGTCAAGAGGGCTGGGAGCCGGTGCAGTTCCTGCGCAGCGAGCTCGCCGCGAAGATCGACGCCGTGTGCTTCAAGCGGCCTCTCTGACGGGGGCCGCGGCCTGCGCGCGGCGGCCGCGCGCGGGCGCGCCGGGAGGGCCGCGCGAGCGGGCGAGCCCACGGCCGCGCATCCTTCGGCGGAAGCCGGCCGGAAGGCATGCTAGGGGGCGCTGATGGAGTCTGCGATCCAGACGTATCGGATCCGCCTCGACGGCATCCGTTTTCGCGCCAAGCACGGCGCGTCCCGCGCCGAGCGCGATCTGCCCCAGGATTTCGCGGTGTGCCTGGAGGTGGAGCTCCCGGTCGCCCTGTTGCCCCGCGCCGACGCGCGAGCGCGGGTGTTCGATTACGACAGGCTGGCGAGCCTCGTCGTCGAGGCGGGCACGAGCGCTTCGTACAAGCTGCTCGAGACGCTCGCCGAGCGCATCATCGCGTGCGTGCTCGACGACACCCCGGCCCTCCGCGTCACCGTTCAGGTGAAGAAGTTCGGCCCCCCGACCTCGGTGTCCGTGGACTCCGCATCGGTGGAGCTCTCGGGGCGCAAGGGCGGGTGAGCCCGGGCTTGCAGGCGTGTCGGCCGGTCGCCATGGTCCTATGCCCGGCGAAGAGAGCGTGAAGCGGACAGAGGCCTACGCGCGGGAGCACCTGGCCAACGAGCGGACGCACCTCGCCTATGTGCGCACGGCGATCGCGCTGCTCAGCTTCGGTATCACGCTCAACAGGTTCAGCCAGTACTTCCTGGAGACGGCGCCCGGGGCCGCGCAGGTCGGATCGCGGTCGTTGCTGCGCGAGGCCGTCGGCCTCGGCGCGGGGATGGTCCTGCTCGGGATGGCGCTGATGGCGTGGGCCGCGGTGCGGTATCTGCGGGCGTACAGCGATATCGAGCGCGGGGCTTATCGGCCCGACAGGACGGCGATCCTGATCTTCACGGCCGCGATCTTCTTGATCGGCGCGGCGAGCATTGCCTGGCTGTTCACGTCGTGAGGAGAATTCGGCGCAAAGGCGCAAAAAAGAATGATGAATAGAACTCGGCGCAAAGGCGCAAAGCGTGCGACCAGTTCGAGCCGGCCGCGAGCTCCTCGCCCTGGCTGCTCGGGTCGGGCTCTGTCCCGCCCGTCTTCCTCAGCGCAGGTGTGCCATGGAGCTGCAGAAAGGCGACGCAAACTCGGCGTCCTGGATCTGCTCGACGCCGACACCCTCCCCGTTGCGCGGCTGGCCCAGGGACTCTGGGCGCACCCAGCACGACAGACTGTACCGGCCCTCGAACTCCGCCGAGGCGTCCTGAGGCGAGATGTCTGCGACTCCTCGGACGGTCCGGCCGCTCTCCAGCGAGAAAGAGAGCGTGCCGGATTCCACGTGCTGAGGCGCCTCGGCCTCCCCGAAGCTGACTGTCCCTGCTCCCTCCGACAGCGGTTCGCGGCGCAACTCGACGGTCGCCCCGGAGACCTGATCGAGGGAGAGCCCCATGACGGCAGACCACACCCGTCCGTCGTCTGCCCGGGCGCTTATCAAGGCTTGTGCCGTCGGCCCGCCGTTCTCCAAGAGTCGAATGTCCATCGGACCTCCCTCGAAGAGAGAGCCATCGCGCGTGGTGACACGCAGCTCGGCCTCGGCCACGTAAGGTGGCTCCCCCACGGGATCATACGCGGCGCTGAGACATCCGAGCGACGAAGCGCTGGCAAATAGCGAGAACGCTACAATAAAAACGGAATTCAATCGACCGTGCATGGTTCACCTCCGCAACGAACCTTGTTGCGCGCCAATGTTAGCATGGCCACGATCGCGCTCGACAGGCAACATCGTCGGATTCGTGCGCCTGTCGGAGCGCGACGCGCCTACCCGCAGCGCAGGCGCCCGTCACCGCAGGTGGGCCACCTGCTTGCAGAAGGGAGACTCGAAATCGCCGTCCTGGAGTCGCTCGACGCCGCCGCTGCCGGTGCCGTTCTCCGCTTTCCCTAAAGACTTCGAGGGCACTCAGCACATCAGGACGTACTTGCCGGAGAACTCCGCCGTGCCGTCCGGCGTCCTGACGGTGCCGCTCACGGTCCGGGCGCTGCCGAGGGAGAAGGAGACGATCGTGCTCCCGGAGTTGAAGGTCCGCGCCTGGATGACGTCGCTCATGCCGCGCACGCCATTCCACTGGTTAATAGCGTTCACGAGCGCCTCCTCGCGCACGCTGCCGATCGGGATGCTGAACGTGTTGTGGCGCGGGACGTAGGGGTGCTCGTCCCAGATGACATCGTCGCCGAAGCACGTGACGAAGACGCTGTACGCGGACGCCTCTCGGATCGAGAGCGAGGTAGCTATCAAGGCGGCTGACAATGCGAGAGCGGGCTTCATGGATCTCGGTCCTTCCTCTTCACTCGGCAGAAGGGTCAATGCACACGAATTCTTCGGGCGCGACTGAATCGCAGACCAGGCCCTCCGGCGGGGCGATCTGACATGTCAGGGTCGAGCGTGCAGTGGCGGATAGGTCGTCGTGACATGCCGCAGCAGGGCGCCCGGCGGGTGCTCTTGATTCCGGCGATGCTCGTCAACTATGAGGATGGTGGCCGGCTCTCGTGGCTCGACGAGGCATGGATCGGGTTCCCAGAGTTCAAGCTAACCGCGCCGTGACTCCTATGCGGTGGAGCGCGAACACGCGCGCGGCCCCGGTGGCGCTCGACGCGAGAGGCCCCCTCACCGCAGCCGGTGCTCGCGGAGCACCTCGGCCGGCACCGCCT
>JAICEP010000604.1 GCA_025924095.1 Sorangium sp. | reverse complement strand
GAGCGCGTCGAGCAGCTCGAGGAAGGACATGTACCGGCCGCGCGCCCGGGCCCTCGATCCGATGGGCGCCTCGACGCGCAGCTCCTTCACGTTGGCCGTCGCGATCCACACCGAGACGCGGGCGTTCGCGACGGCGCCCATCACGAGCGCGTCGTAGTGCGCCCTGTCGCGGAGGAGCGTCAGCTCGACCCGCCGCTTGAGCTGGGTCCGCGGCGCCGCCTCTCCGGTGCGCGCCCGGGCGCGCGGGCGCGCCGGCCGCGCGCTCACACCCGTTGACCGGCGCCGGCAGGCGCCTGCTCGAGCTCGAGGTGGGCGCTGAGCAGGGCCCGGACGTCCTCCGGCATCGGGACCGACGCCAGCTGTACCAGATCGGTGGTGACCACCGTGTGCCGGAGCTCGGCCGCAAGAACACCGTCGTGGGTGCGGACCATGCGGTACCGGAGCGTGGCGCTCCGCCTGCCGATGCGGACGACCGACGTCTCGATGCGGAGCGTCTCGCCGTAACGCACCGGCGCCGCGTAGTCGGCCTCGACCCGCACCGCCGGCAGCCCGATCCGCCGCTGGAGGATGAGCCCGGCGTAGCCTCCCTCGAGCGGCGCGAAGAAGCGCTCCATCGCCTCGTGCGCGTAGTTGAGGAAGCGCGCGAAGAAGACGATGTTCGCGGCGTCGACGTCCTCGAACTTGATCGGGCGCTCGAGCGAGACCATCGCGGCTAGGAGAGATCCTCGGCGAGCTTCTCCAGGGTCGCTCTCCCGAGCGGCGCCTTCACCGCGTAGCGCGGGTGCGCGATCGCGAGCGACACCGTCGCCTTCTTTGCCTTGATCCCGGCCTGCGCCTCGGCCGGGAGATCCACCTTGAGGTAGTGCACCGCCGTCGTGCGGTCCTCCAGGATGGCCTCCTCGCGCTTGCCGCGCGCCCGCGCGGCGATGCCGTCGACCTCGAGCGACACCGTGTCCTCTAGCCCGACCAGATCGACGAGCATCTGATCGCGCAGCGCCCGGTCCGGGATCTCGACGAAGAGCGTCAGGCTGAGCTGCCCCTCCCCCGGGATGAGATCGTTGTACGTCGCGATCTCGTGGAGGATGCCGCTCTCGCTCGTGATGCGCTCGGTGCGGAGCATCTCCTGGATCTGGAAGAGCACGGAGTCGCGGTTCTCGAACACCGCGGTCATGTGGTCTCCGATCCGCACGCGGCGGGACCGCTTCTCCTCGATGATGCGGCTGCGGAATCGCTCCCGGATCGCCTCGTATTCGCCAATCCCGAGCACCTCGTTGCGATCGATGGGACGCATGACGGCTCCTCTCTTCGACGTCTCGTTCACGTCTCCCGTACGTCTCCCGTACGTCTCTTTCACGACTTCGGACCGAGATACGGCGTCGGTCCGAGCCCGTACGCGTGGGCGAGCGCCTCGACCGGGTGCAGCACCTGCGCGCCGTTCTCCTTGACCATCCTGAGACCGGCGAGGGTGCAGTCGCTGACGATGACGTCCGCGTCCGCGACGCCGCGCACGAGCTTCGATGCGTACTTGCGGCCGGTCTCGTAGTGGGCCGCCTTCATCCCCCACGTGCCGTCCACGGCCGAGCACTGCTCGATGACGCGCACCTCGGTGTCGGGCACGACGCCGAGCACCCTGGCGCCCGGGAAGCCGATCTTCTGGGCGCGCAGGTGGCACGCGGCGTGGTACGCGATCGTGCCGAGCCCCTTCTTGAACTCGCGGTTGAGCTTCTTCTCGCGCCCGAGCTGGACCAGGAACTCCATCATGTCGAGCGTCGCGGCCGCGACCTCGCGCGCCTCTGCCGTCTGCAGGTACTCCGGCCACTCCTTCTTCATCGTGTAGCCGCACGTCGGGCCGACCACGACGATCTTCCTGCCCATGCGGACGTGCGGGAGCAGGAGCTCGACGTTCTGCTTCACCTTCGCGGTGAAGGCCTCGAGATCGCCGCCGTCGAGGTTCGGCATCCCGCAGCACGTCAGCGCGCCCGCCGGGGCGTCCTGGGGATCGTCCGCGGAGGTGCAGCCGGGCACGTGCACCGCGTAGCCGTTGTGCTCGAGGACGCGGACCGCTGCCTCAGGGACACCGGGCGTGTTGTACTCGCCGTAGCAGGTCGCGAAGAGCACCACGGCGCCTTGCTTGCCGGCGTCCGGCGCGGCGCTGTGCTCCACGAACCACGACGAGAACGGCTTGCGTGCCATCTCCGGGAGCGGGAACTCCGACGAGATCCCGGTCACCTTCTCCTGCACCTTGCGCAGCAGGCGGCTCGCTTGCACGAGGTTCGCCAGCGGCGCCGCCGGGCCGGAGCCCAGCGCGCCGATCAGCTGCGGCTCGCCGAGGATCCGGTCCACCAGCGGGATGCCCTCCCGCTGGGCGCGCACCGCGCGCTCGCGCGCGAGCACGCGCGGGAAATCCAGGAGCTCGTAGGCGTGCTCGTCGGCGGTGTACGGGCACTTGATGTAGCAGAGCTTGCACTGCCAGCACTCGTCGCCGATGGCCTTGAAGTCGTCGTAGGCGAGTGCCTCGGCGCCCTCGGCGACGCCGGAGTCGATGTCCCTGTCGACGCGGGCGAAGAGCTCGGGGAACGAGCCGCAGTACCCGACGCACATGCGGCACTCGTGACAGATCTGGAAGGTCCGCCGCAGCTCTGCCTCGAGGTCGCGGGGATCGAGGTATCGCTCGTCGTTCGGCGATGTCGCCGGCGGACGGTCTGGTGCACGCCGAATGACGCTCACGGGTCGGTTCCTCTCAACATCCTCTGGAAATACGAGACGATGGGGCCGCTCGCCGCGTGGCGCGGCACCGGACGGCGACGGCGCATGCGCCCCGGGTCGAGCCGCCGACGGCTCGGCGCGATCCGGGGCGCTCGCGCTCTCTCATGGGTCGAGCTCAGAAGTCGAGCGACTGCAGCGCCTTCTGGAAGCGCCCGGCGTGAGACTTCTCGGCCTTGGCGAGCGTCTCGAACCACTCGGCGATGTCGTCGAAGCCCTCGGTGCGGGCCTCCTTGGCGAAGCCCGGGTACATCGTCTCGTACTCGTGGGTCTCGCCGGCGACGGCGGCCTTCAGGTTCTTCTCCGTGTTGCCGATCGGCAGACCGGTCGCCGGGTCGCCGGCCTGCCGGAGGTAGTCGAGGTGGCCGTGCGCGTGGCCCGTCTCGCCGTCCGCCGTGTCCTTGAAGAGGCCCGCGACATCGGGGCGACCTTCGACGTCGGCGACCTTTGCGAAGTACAGGTAGCGGCGGTTGGCCTGCGACTCCCCGGCGAACGCGTCCTTCAGGTTCTGGTGCGTCTTCGTGCCCGTAAGCTGCTTGGTGGTCATGGTGTTCGCTCTCCTTGGTTGAACGGCTGGGACAATGGATCCCTGGTGCCCGCAGGTCAGCTCGGCGGCGCGGAGGCTCTGCTAGCCATGTTCAGGGCGCCGCGCCCGTCGAGCCCCTGCGGGGCGAAGTCGATTGTTTTCCTCGCTGCGCCCGGCATGGCGCGCCGCTGCGTGCGCGCTCTCGTCCTGCCTGCCCTTCGCGCAGGCAGCGCAGAGCCCCCGGTAGATCCGCTCGACCGCGCGGACCTCGAAGCCGGGCGCGGCCGTGAGCGGCCCGGGGACGATCTCGTCCGAGCGCTCGGCCAACAGCTCGCTCGGCTCGCATGGCACGTCACGGACGAGCCCGCAGCGGTCGCAGACGGCGTGATGGTGCGCGTCCATGTTCGGATCGAAGCGCGAGGCGCCGGGCGACAGCGACAGCGCGACGCACAGCCCCGCCGACGCCAGCGCATCCAGCGTATTGTAGACGGTGGCGAAGCTCATCGTCGGCAGCGCCGGCCGGAGCCGCTCGAACAGCTCCTGCGCGGTCGGGTGCGTCGGATCGGCCGCGAGCTCGCGCACGATCGCCAGGCGCTGCGGCGTCAGCTTGAGCCCCGAGGATCGCACGCACGCCAGCATGGACGCGACCCGGGCATCCTCCTCGATCCCCTCGCGCTCGAGGCTGCCCGCGCGCCACCGACCCTCGCGGGGCGCAGACCCCTTGACGGCAGGTGTTCGCGGGGTGGCCACGGCGAGAGTGATACTTAGAAAGTTTATCAGTTGCAAGTTTTAACAATCACCGGCAGATGAGCCTGGTAAATCCAGGTCGAATCAGGCAGATCTGTCGCTTCGACCGCGGACGACGCGCCGCCGCGTCGCGCTCCGTGCCTGCGGGGATGGCTCTTGCGAGGCCAGAAAGCCTCTGCCATAGTGCGCGCCCCGCGCTGCCGGGCCCCCGCCGGCTTGCATTTCGCCCGCCAACTGGGCCAAGTTTTTTCCCAGCTAAAGAGGACGCTTCGAGACATGCCGACCGACGCCATTCAGTGCAAACCGCTCGAGGTCGCCGTGGGCGACAAGGGCATCGAGCGCGCCATCAAACACCTCAAGAGGAAGATGGCCGCCGAGGGGATCCTCCGCGAGCTGAAGCGGCGCCGGCACTACATGAAGCCGTCCGTGAAGCGGCGTAAGAAGGCCTCCGAGGCCGCTCGCCGCCGCCGGAAGCGGTCGAAGATGGACATGGTCGCCTAGCGCGACCGTCCCTCGCGCAAGGGCAACCGGCCAAGACGCAGAAGACGCGCGCGGACGCTTGAATCAAGCCTCCGCGGCGTGCTCTGCGTCTTGTCATTTTGTCCAGCGACCGCCTCGACGACGTGATGTGACACGGGCTGCGCGCGTCCATGCGGCGCCGACGCGGAGGCAACGCGCGTGGCGCGCCCCGGCTCCCTGAGGTCTCGATGCGCGCCGTCGTGGTCACGACGTCCTATCCGATCAGCGACGAGGATCCTTCGGGCCACTTCGTGCGGTCGTCGGCGCAGGCGCTCGCGCGCAGCGGCGCCGAGGTTCACGTGATCGCCGCCGGGGGCTCGGTCCTCGACCCGCCCTCGCGGGACGGCGCCCTCGTGGTCCATCGGGCAGGCGGGGGCGCGCTGTTCGCGTGGCCGGGCGCCGTGGCGCGCGCGCGCGAGTCGCCGATCCGGCTGCTCTCCGCGGCTCCGTTCGCGGCCGCCGTGCTCGCTCGGCTCCGTCAGCTCGGGCCGGTCGACCGCGCGGTAGCGCACTGGATTGTCCCGTGCGCGTGGCCGCTCCTTCTCGCCCTGCCGCGCGCGCCGCTCGAGGTGCACGCGCACGGCGCCG
>JAICEP010000603.1 GCA_025924095.1 Sorangium sp. | reverse complement strand
GGCGGGCGCGGGCTCCGGCGGCGCGCTGGGCGCGATCTTGCCGACGGCCCGCCACCGCGCGCCCCCGCCGACGTGCACCCCCCCCGAGCGGAGCGCCGGCCGGGACCGGTGCGACGGGTGGACCGCCTCGAGCTCCCCGATCGGCTTCGCCCCGGGGTTCGGGGGCACCTCGACGCATCCGTGGAGCGCCTCCACGTCGTCCACCCAGGCAAGCGCGGGACGGGCTTCCTGGAGCCAGGGCCACCCGCTCTCCGGCTCGGCGACGATCGGCTCGGGCGAGAGGGCGCGGTCCTGCACCGCCAGCTCCGCGCCGAGCTCGCGCGAGAGCGCGCGCCCGAGCAGGTCGGCCGCCGGGGCGCCGAGCGCGGGGCCGACGTGCACGACCTCCACGACGGCCGGCTCGTTGTCCGGGAACCGGAGCCGCCACGCGACGAGCGGCCCCGCCGCGTGCGGCCACGCGCGCGCGAGCGACGCGGCGAGCTCCTTCTGGACGAGCGCGAGCTCCGGCTCCTTGCGCACCACGTCGACGGGCGTCGAGCTCGCCCTGAGCGACGCCGCCACCTCCTCCAGCGCGCTCGCGTCGAGGACCGCGATCACGTCGACCTTCGGGATCATGCCCGCGACGCCGGCGATCTTGTCGCGCAGGTCGCGCTCGATCCGCTCGGCCTCGTCGGCTCGGCCGAGCGTCACCAGGCGCACGGCGACGCTGCCGTGGTCGACGGAGACGCTCGACCGCACCGTGCTCTGCGGCAGCGCGTCCAGCATGCGCACGATCGCCGTGCGGACGCGCACCTGCCACGACACCCGCGCGAGCGCCTCCCGGAGCGGGGAGTACACGGCCCCGAGGAGCGCGAGCGGCATCATCACGCGGAAGATCCACCCGTGGCGCAGCTCGAAGAAGACCTGCAGCGCGCGCGCCACGCGGCGGATCGCCCCCGGCTTCTGCTTCGCGAGCTCGGCGTGCTCGAGCTCCGCGGTGCTGACGGCGCTGTAGCCGAGGAGCAAGAAGCAGAGGATCGCGAACAGGAGGATCGCGCAGAGGTTCGCCGTGAAGAGCAGCGCGGCGCCGCTCGCGATGCTCTTCACCTGCGTGCCGATCCCGTAGCCGACAACGCAGAGCGGGGGCACGAGCGCGATGCCGATGGCCGTGCCCGCGGCGGTCGAGGTCGTGTCCGAGCCGGGCCTCACGGTGGTGTAGGCGGCCGAGATCGCGCAGAAGATCGCGATGAGCAGATCGAGCGCCGTCGGCGAGGTGCGCGCGGCGATCTCGGACGTCACCTCGTAGAACGGCAGCATCAGCGTGAGGACCGCGGCGCTCGTCACGACCATGACGACGCTGAAGGCGACGCGCGTGAAGGAGCGCAGCGCCAGGAACGGCGAGCCGATCGCGAGGCCCATCCCGAGCTCGACGATGGGGCCCATGAGCGGCGAGATCAGCATCGCGCCGATGACGACCGCCCCGCTGCCGAGGACGAGCCCGAGCGAGGCGATGCCCATGGCGAGGAAGAGCTGGAGCCAGTACCCCGCCGCCCCCTTGGCGCTCCGCTCCAGCATGCTCCGGACGATGGCCTCACGGGCCTCGGGCTCGATGTCGAACGCGGCCGCGATGCGGTCCTGCAGGACCGCCCACGCGTGCCGCCCGGGCGGCGCTCCGGCGGGCGTCTGACGGTCGGGATCCTGATCCATGGCGCGCCTTATAACGCGCCCCTCCGCCGCGCTCTCCCCGGGAAGCGCGGGGCGCTCGCGGGCGGCGCCGCGCAGCTGGCGGCGGCGGCGTCGGCCAAGGTCGTCCGGCATGGGCGAGGCGCGGCGTCCGGCGCGATCAGGCGTCGTATCCGGCGTCGAATCCCGCGTGGACCGAGCGCAGGAGGCGCCGGACCGCGCCCGCGTCGGGCAGCCGGTAGGCGGCGCGGCTGCTCTGGTTGCCGACGTGGATGGTGCACGCGGACGGCGGGAGCGCCGCGAAGATGTCCTCGTCCGTGCGGTCGTCGCCGATCGCGATCACCGCCGCCCGCGCGGGGACATCGTCGAGGATGAGCGGCACCACCCTGCCCTTGTGGACGCCGCGCGGCCGGACCTCGACCACCATCGCGCCGGCGAGGAGCTCCAGCGTGTCCAGGGGGATGCGCGCCTCGAGGCGCGCGCGCAGCTCGCGCACGTGCTCGCCCGCGAGCTCGGGCTCGGCCGTGCGGTAGTGCCACGCCAGGGTCACGGTCTTCTCCTCGATGAAGCTGCCCGGGGTGCGCCGGGTGACGTCCTCCAGGAGCGCCCGCACCTCGCCCTTCCACGCGGCGGCGTCCGACTCGAGCGCGACCCAGTCGTCGCTCGCCTTGGGCCGCGACCAGAAGCCGTGCTCGGCGTGCAGGTGGAGCGGCAGCGCGCCGAACCAGCGCTCGATGTCGGCGCGCCGGCGGCCGCTCACGACGTGCACGCGGTCGCGCTCGGACAGCGCCCTGAGCAGCGCGAGGAGCTCCTCGTCGGGCGCGGCGAGGTCGGGCACCGACGCGAACGGGACCAGCGTGCCGTCGTAGTCGAGGATCCACACGCGCTGCGGCGCGAGGCGGACGCTCTCGACGACGCTCTCGGGCATCCCCGGGCGCGACGCCACGGCGGCCCCCGCGGGCTCCGGCGCCGCCGCGCGGTCGAGGTCCTCGAGGAACGACTGCGCCCAGGCGTGGACGTCGTGCGTGGCCACGCGGCGGCGCAGCGCCGCCATCCGGACCCGCTGCTCCGCGGGCGGCATGGCGATCGCTCGCTTCACGGCGGCGGCGACCGAGCCGATGTCGTACGGGTTGACGGAGATCGCCTCCGCGAGCTCGGCCGAGGCCCCCGCGAATTCGCTCAGGATGAGGGCGCCGTCGTTGTCGACCCGCGCGGCGACATACTCCTTCGCGACGAGGTTCATGCCGTCGCGGAGCGGGGTCACCAGCATGACGTCGGCGGCGAGGTAGAGGGCGACCACCTGCTCGAACGGCAGCGAGCGGTGCATGTAGTGGATCGGCGTGGAGCACGTCGTACCGTGCTGGCCGTTGATGCGGCCGACCAGCTCGTGCACGACCCGCCGGAAGTCGGCGTACGCGCCGGCCATCTCTCGCGTGGGCACGGCGAGCTGGATGAAGCGGACCTGCTCGCGCAGCGCGGGCTCGCGCTCGAGGAGCCGCTCGATGGCGAGCAGGCGGCGCGGGATCCCCTTCGTGTAGTCGAGGCGGTCGATCCCGAGCACGATCTTGCGGCCGCGCGCCTCGGCGCGGATGCGCGCCGCCTCCTCCCGGACGCCGGGGTGGCCCGCGAGCCGCTCGATCTCGGCGGCGTCGATGCTGATGGGGTGGACCCCGAGCGCGACCGTGCGCCCGTCGTGCTCGATCGCCGCCTCGCCCGGCTCGACGCCGAGCACGTGCGCCGCCGACGCCGCGAAGTTCCTGCGGTAGCCGGCCGTGTGGAAGCCGAGCAGGTCGGCGCCGAGCAAGCCTCTCAGGATCTGCTCCCGCCACGGGAGGATGCGGAAGACCTCGGCGGAGGGGAACGGGACGTGGAGGAAGAAGCCGATCCGCGCCCCGGGGAGGCGCCGCCGGAGGAGCGCCGGGAGGAGCATGAGCTGGTAGTCGTGCACCCAGATCGCGTCGCCCGGCCTGTACTGCGTGGCGACGACGTCGGCGAAGTGCTCGTTGACGCGCTGGTAGGCCTCCCAGTCGAGCTCCGCGTCCAGGTTCACCTTGTCGAGCAGGTAGTGGAACAGGGGCCAGAGGACGCCGTTCGAGAAGCCGTCGTAGAAGCGGTGCTGCTCGGCGGCGCCGAGGTGCACGGGCACGGCGCGCATCCCGGCGAGCGCCGCGTCGGCGTCGTCGCGCTGCTCCGGTGTGAGGCTCGCCACGCTGCCCGGCCAGCCGATCCAGAGCGCGCAGTGGCGCTCGTGCGGGCCGCGCATGGCGGCGGCGAGGCCGCCCGAGGAGCGCGTGAGGCAGAGCGCGCCGTGCTCGACGCGCACGCTGATCGGGAGACGGTTGGAGACGATGAGCAGTCGGGACATGGAACTCCCCTCCTCTACGGTAACGAGGCGCCGCCCGTCGGGCGCGAGGCACGGCACGGCCCTCATCCGCCGGGCGCGAGGCGCGCCGGCGCAGAGGGACGAGCCGCGCGCACGCGAGGCCGCGTGCCGTCGAAGACGAACAGGGCGCGATGCCCACCCGGGATCGTCGCGGGCGAGCGCGGTGGAGCGAATACTTTGAACTCAAAACATATCGCGCGGCGTCGCGCAAGCTGATCCGGCGCGCCGGCCGACGTTGCGCGTCGATCGATCCGCGATCGTGCCGCGCAGGAGCGTCGCGGCGCGTCGCGCGCCGGTGGAGGGCGAGGCGGGCTGTGGGCCGACAGGTACGCGGGCCGGGCGCGCGAGCGCGGTCGCTCGGGAGGGCGCGACGCCGGCGGGCCGCGCGGGCGCGCTCTCGGGGCGGCGCGGCTCGCCGGTACGACCTGCCTGCCCGGTCGCTTGGCCAGCAACCGAGCGCGCAATCGTCGCACGCCGCACAGGCAGGCACACCTTTCGCTGCTTCACGGCAGTCCATGCCGATCGGATGCGACACCGACTTTTCTCCAGCCGCACAGCAGCTCGGAGCGCGGGTCGAGGCGCGGCTCGTCGCCGGGCTCCGGCACGTAGGGCGCGCCGGGATCGCGAGCGCCTGCCGAGCCCGCCTGACGGTGATCTCGCGTCGCTCGGAAAGCCGGATCGAGAGACGGTCCGGGCGCAGCGTCGAAGAGAGACTTCGGAGCTCGCCCGTCCCGGTGCTCGTCGCCGAGGGCGCTGATCGCCGGGTCGCGTAGCCACATGCCAAGGGGGCCATGCACCGTTCGGCAACAAGGGACCTCGCATGCTACCGACCCTCGCATGGACTATCGCTGTTCCCTTCCTCGGCGCAGCGCTCGTGCTGTTTCTCTCCTCGCGGTGGGCTGGACGCGTCGCGCTCCTCCCCCCTGCGCTCCTGCTCGTCATCATGCTTCCGCGCTGGCCCGAGGTGTCCGAGGGCGGATCCACCACGGTCCCGATCGAGTGGATCCCCTCCCTCGGGATAACGGCGAATTTGCGCCTGGACCGCCTCGGCGCCTTCTTCGTGCTGCTCGTCGCCGGCGTGGGCCTCGGCGTCGTCCAGTACAG
>JAICEP010000602.1 GCA_025924095.1 Sorangium sp. | reverse complement strand
TTACCGCTCCCATGGAATCTCTCTCCAGGCACGTTCGAACACCGCCTGCCGGTCGACCTGGCACCTCGTTTGCTGAGTCCAGCGTACAGAGCGCGCAAGGACGAATCTTGCGCCATGTTGTGCCGCAGAAAGGACATCGCAAGTCATGGCTATCCAGAAGAAGCGCAAGGTGCTCCGGGCTCCCTTCATCGTGACCGTCGCCGCGGCGGCCTCGCTCGCGGGCGCCGTGGCCCTGCCGGGGTGCGCTCCCACCGTGCAGGGCGGCGGCTGTCCCGAGGTGATTCCGGAAAGGGGCTCGAGCTGCGACGCGGACGCCCTGTCCTGCGACTACCTCGACTCCTGCGACAACCCCATCGAGTACGGGTGCGTGGACGGGGCGTGGCAGGTGGAGGCCGAGATGTCCTGCAACCCGCCGCCGCCGCCGGAGTGCCCCGACGAGGCCGCCTGCAACCCGCCGCCGCCGCCGGAGTGCCCCGAGACGATGCCGGCGACCGGCAGCGCGTGCTGGCAGCTCGGGGCGAGCTGCGCCTATGCCAGCCCCCCCGATTGCCCGGAGCCGACCATCGTGACCTGCGGCGAGGACGGCGCGTGGTCCGTGACGGTCGCGGTCTCCTGCAACCCGCCGCCGCCGCCGGTGTGCCCCGAGGAGAAGCCGGCCAACGGGGCTCCGTGCGACGGCGCGAGCGGGACCTGCGGCTACGAGATGATGACCGGCTGCGGTCCGATGCCGATCGACGCGGCGTGCGTCCTGAAAGACGACACCTGGCGCTGGCAGGTGCACGAGATCTTCTGCAACCCGCCGCCGCCGGACCTGTGCCTCACGGCCGGCACCGCGAACGAGTGCGCGGGCCTGGGACCGGCATGCCAGTGGCTCGTGCCAGGCTGCGCAGAGGGCTCAGGGACCCCGGCGCTGTCCGCGGAGGGCTGCTTCCCGAGCCTGCCGTGCGAGGCCGACGCGTCGTGTCCGGCCGGAACGCTCTGCCAGGAGGTCGTCGTCAACCCCTGCGTCGCCTCGTCTCCCGGCGGGGTGACCTGCGCCGCGTGCGGGTCGACGAAGAACGTCTGCGCGCCGCCCTCCGCGGCGACCGCCCCGGGGGCGACCGCCCCGGGGGGGTGAGCTCCTCCGCTGCCGGCGCGCTCCCGCCTCCCGGCCGCCGCGGCGGCGTGAGCCGCTCTGCGGCCGCGCACTAGCCTCCGGCTGCGGCGGCGTGAGCCGCTCCCCGGCCGGCGCGCTCCGCCTCCCGTCTTGCCGCTCCCAGACCCCGCGCATAGCGTGACCCCATGACGGACGCCCCCGACGCAAAGCAAGACGGCACCGCGGCCGCGGAGCAGGCGCCGCTCGATCAGCCATCGCCCGTCGCTCGCGCTCCCCTCCCCCCCGCGAGCGACGCGGTGCGCGCCGAGTGGGGGCGGCGCGTCGAGGCCGAGTACCGCTCGGCGGCGATCACACAGCACCTCACGCTCTGGCTCATCCAGATGGGCGCGTCGCCGGATCTCATCGACGACGGCCTGCGCATCGTCAAGGACGAGCTCGCCCACGCGCGCCTGAGCCATCGCGTCCACGCCCTCGCGGGCGGCGGGGCCTTGCCGGCGCTGCGCCGCGAGACCCTCGGCCTCAAGAGCAGCGGCGGCGAGCCGCTCGAGATGGCTGTCGCCCGGGCGGGCGTCGAGGTGTTCTGTCTCGGAGAGACGGTCGCTGTCCCGCTCTTCAAGGTGCTCCGCGAGGGGTGCACCGTCCCTGTCGCGCGCCGGGCGCTCGACCGCATCCTGCGCGACGAGGTGCGGCACCGCGACTTCGGCTGGACGCTGCTCAGCCACCTGCTCGATCTGCCGTGCGCGCCGGCGGTGAGGCAGCTCGTCGACCGCGAGCTCCACGCCATGTTCACGCGGCTGCGCAGGAGCTACATGCCTCCCGGCGGCGCGCGGCGCGCGGCGATCTCGGACGACGACCGCGCCTGGGGCCTGATGCCGGTGGCCCGATATGGCGAGATCCTCGAGCGTGCCATCGAGCGGGACTACGTGCCTCGCTTCGGCGAGCACGGCCTCGACGCGGTCGCCGCGTGGCGCCGCTCGGCGAGCGCGCCCGACAGGGCCGCCGCGCCCCCCTGAGCCGGCCCCGCCCGCCCTCGACACAGCGCCGCGAGGCGGGCCGGCGTCCTTCCGGGGATGGCGGGAGGTCAGGTCTTGAAGAGGTCGAACTCGGGGCTGTAGATCACGACGCCTCGGGCGCGCTCCAGCGCGCGCTCGGCGAGCTCCATCGCCATGAACGCCTCGTCGACCGCGTACTCGTTGCCGAGGCCGTACAGGCTGGCCTTCTTGAACCCGAACCGGGCGTAGTACCCCGGCTCGCCGAGCACGACGGCGAACGCATGGCCGGCGTCCCTGCACGCCTCGAGCCCTCGTCGCGCCAGCGCGGAGCCCACGCCGCGGCCATGGAGCTCCGGCAGCACCGCGAGCGGCGCGAGGCCGAGGCCCCCGCCGGGCGCGCCGTCGCCGGCGATCGTCACGGGGCTGAACAGGACATGTCCGACGATGGCACTCTCCATCTCCGCGACCAGCGAGACCGTGGAGCGCCCCGCGTCCCGCAGCCTGCCCACGAGCTCCGCCTCGAGCGCCGAAGGAAACGCGGCGATGTGCACGGCGCGGATCCCGGCCTCGTCCCCCGCCCGGTCGGACCGGAGGTTCATCATCGACCCACCTCGCCACGACGGCGCGTCTCCACCGATCCGCCCGATCCGCCGGCGGCCTCCGGCGCGATCCCTCGCCCGCGGTCAGCGTCAAGCACCAACGCGCGCCTGGATGTGACAGACCACGTCCGACCGCGTCCACGCGTGGAGAGCGTCCCGAGGACTCCAGTTCTCCACAGGCGTTCTCCACAGGAAAGCCCCCGGTGCAACAGCTGGATTCTGTCGATTACCATCGCGGCGCGCGCCTCCTGTCGTCATGGCTCCCGCAGAGCCTAGCCGAACCGAGCGCGGGCGGGCGAGCCGGCATTCGCACCGCGCATGTAACCATACGTAATTGTTACATTTTCATGCGCAAGAGGCCCCGCCGTCCGGCCCTGACAGGTTGGGACAATGTCCGTCCGATCGATCCCTTTCCGGACGGGTCGAAGGTGGCTATCCATGGTAGACATCAAAAACACGGCGCGACGACGTGTCTCTCGCACGACGCGCGGAAACGCGCGTAAAGCGCGCGCCGGAATGCTTCGTTTTGGAGGAGACTTCATGGAAAAGATCTCGCTCACGTACTTTGTCGACTTCGTTCTCAAGGCCGGGACGCCCAAGCTGACCGGCGTCAGGGAGTTCAAGGAGCGGAAGGATGAGCTCCACACGGACTTTTACAGGCAGGTCCGCGAGGCGATCGTCGACATGCACAGGAGCGGAAAGCCCACCAGCGTGCTCGACGGCTTCCTCGCCGCCCAGCACGACGAGCGGCGCCGCCGCATCTACCCGTCGGTGGTGAATGGATACCGCAAGTTCCTCGCCTCGACGAAGATGACGTGGTTCGAGCCGCCGGCGTCGACGTACCGCCTCGGCGATCTCGAGATCAACGTCAATCCCGAGCTCGGGCTCCTCATCGATGGGACGCCGCACGTGATCAAGATGTATTTCCGCGGGGAGCCCCTGTCGTCCAAGCGGGTGTCGGTCGTGCTGAATCTCCTGATGAACGGCCTCGCCGAGAGCACGCCGGGCGGCGCCTTCGCGGTGCTCGACGTGCGGAACGCCAAGATTCACACCTTCAAGGTGCCGAACCCGCGGCTCAGCCTGCTGCTCCGCGGCGAGGCGGCCTCCTTCGCCACCATCTACACCGGGCTGTGACGGCCGCGGCGCCGGGCGAGGCGGCGGCGCGCAGCGCGAACGTCGCACGACGTCATCGCTCGGCGTCCACCGAGCCCGGAGCGCCCACCGCACCACCGGCGCCGCCGCGCCCGCCCAGCGCAGGAGCCGGCTCAGCGGGCGGACCAGCAGGCGAGCGGCCTCGCGACGACGCCCTGACGCGGCAGCGCCCATGACGCGGCGGCGCCATGACGCGGCGGCGCCGCAACGCCGCGGCACCGTCACGCGGCAGCAGCGGAATGATGCAGCACTGAACCCGCGACGAACGGCGCACAGGCAATCAGCTGTAGGAGATCTACGCCTTTGGCCACATCGCAGCACGCACAAGCAGAGCAAAAATGACCGACTCCGTGAAAGAGAACTACGATCAAGCCGTCAGCTTCAGTTATCCTCAGGTTGCTATGGACCGCCGCGCGCAGATCACTGCAACCCCGCTTCATGTACCCAGCATTCTTGTGGTCCTTGATCCGGCGTGGCCGGCGCTCTTCAGCCTGTGCCTCACGGTGGCGCCGGGCTGCGGGGTGCTGCTGCACCGCTGCGACGCGGCCACCGCCGCGACGATCGCCGCCGAGCGGCGGCCGCTCGCGATCATCCTGTCCAACAGCGTCTACGCGATGGAGCCGGCCGAGTTCGACGCGCTCGCCCGCGACGTCCGCTCGACGCTGCTGCGGCTCGACGAGGAGGTCAGCGAGCGAGAGCTGGAGGCGATGCTGAGCGGCGCGCTGCGCGAGACGCGCGAGACGCGCGAGATGAACGCGGGGCGGCGCGACGAGGGCAGCGGGCGCTACACGCTGATCGGCGCGCAGCTCAGCGAGGCCGTCAGCGCGAAGGGCGCGGACCCGCGCGCGGCGCCGAGGCCGGGCGCGAGCGCCGATCCCCGGCTCGCGCAGCGTCACCGCGAGTCGTCGCCGAGCCACAGCACGATGCCGCCGCCGTCGTCGCGCGCCGGCTCCCCGCCCTCGGTCCGGCTGCCGCTGCCGAGCCGCCCGCTCACCCCGGTGCCTCCGTCCAGCGCGCCGCCGTCGTTCCGCTCCCCGCCCTCGGTGCGCTCCGCGCAGCCGAGCGCGTACGCCACGGGCGTACCCCGCTCGGTTCCACCGCCCGCCTCGCGCCCGCTCTCGGGCCTCCCGCCGGCCCATCCGGCGGTCGCCGCCAGCGCCCCGCTGTCGGTCCCGCCCCCGTCAACGCGCGCGGCGGCCGCCTCGGTGCGCGCGGAGCTGCGGTCGAGCCCGCCCCCTTCGATGCGCGCCCAGCCGAACGCGTCGCCGCCGTCGTCGCGCGCGCTGCCGGGAGGCCCGGCGGCGCGGCGGCCGACGCCGATGCCGCCGTCGAGCGCGC
>JAICEP010000601.1 GCA_025924095.1 Sorangium sp. | reverse complement strand
CGCGGGCCGGCCTCGCGCCCACGAGCATCGGATAGAGCGCCCCCGCGAGCGCGCCGCCGGCGAGCGGGGCCAGCCAGAACAGCCAGAGCTGCGCCAGCGCCCACCCGCCGACGAACAGGGCAGGACCGGTCGAGCGCGCCGGGTTCACCGAGACGTTCGTGACCGGGATCCCGATCAGGTGAACGAGCGTGAGCGCGAGGCCGATGGCGATCGGCCAGAACCCGATCGGGGCGCGGAGATCGGTCGCGCCGAGGACCACCATCACGAAGCCGAAGGTGAGCACGATCTCGGCCACGAGGCTCGCCATGAGCGAGTATCCGCCGGGCGAGTGCGCGCCGTAGCCGTTCGCGGCGAAGCCGGCGCTCACGGAGAACCCGGCGGCGCCGCTGGCGATGGCGTAGAGGGTCCCGGCGGCGACGATGGCGCCGGCGACCTGGGCGAGGATGTACGGCAGGAGATCCCTCGCGGGGAAGCGCCCGCCGACCATCAGACCGAGGGTGACGGCGGGGTTGAAGTGAGCGCCCGAGATGTGACCCACCGCGTACCCCATCGTCAACATGGCGAGCCCGAACGCGAGCGCCACGCCCAGGAAGCCGATCCCAAGCCCGGGAACCGCGGCCGACAGCACGGCGCTGCCGCAACCGCCGAGCACGAGCCAGAACGTCCCGAGGAATTCCGCGGTCGTACGCTTGGACAACGACACCTCCATCTTCATCTCTCCTGTGGCCGGCTGCCTCCGCGCGGATCGAAGCGCGGCAGCGGCCGCGCCTGGCCGACGAGCCACCTCGACGGTTCAGGCGGACCGCGCGTCGACCGGCGTTGCCGCCGAGACGACGCTCCACCTGCGCTTCGTCGACGTTGGATGAGCCCCGGCGCGCCGCGTTGCTGTCGGATCAGGCGGTACAAGGCCTGCCGATCGAGCGCGCCCTTCCAGCGGAAGCGCGCGCGGGGCGCCCAATGCGCGAGGCTCCCGCCGGTGCCTCCGGCGGGAGCCTCGATCTGCGGGCCATCACCGCAGCGGCCTCGTGGGCTCGGACGATCCTACAGGCCGACGAGCTGAGGCGGGCAGCTGTACGCATTGCCCATGTGGGTGACGTCGGTCTGCTGGCCGGAGAGGCTGTCGCGATCGCCGGAGATCGTGTTGCCGGCGTTCGTGTTCTCCAGGACAACGTAGTTGCCGCCCAGCTCGTGGGCCTGGTTCTTCATGTCGTTCACCGCCCCCTTCTGCAGGTTCGAGTTGCTGGTGAATTTTCCGGAGAACGAGCCGCCCTGCTCTCCGACCACCGTCCCGAGGAACCGGCACCCCTGCGGGGCCGCCTGCTTTGTGACGATGATCCTCTCCGCGCCCGGGGTGAGCTCCACGGCGGCGCAGGCAGGCAGGGACAGGGACGACAGGAGAACGAGAGCGAACGCGCGGCAGGTCGGGGTCTTCATCTCAAGCACCTTCTGCCGATGGCTACGGGCGCGCGGCAGCGCTTCTTCCTCGGCGCGCCGCCGGGAGGGTCGCGCGTCGAGAGGTCGTCAGCGGTGCTCGAGCCTCCGCAGCCGGTACGCCCGCCCGTCCCACAGCGAGAACGCGCGCTCGCCGCTCACGAGGACGTCGAACCCGTGGCGGGCCGCGAGCCGCGCGACGTCGGCCGCGTCGCGGGCGGGGTCGCCCCGGTACGAGTAGCTCAGGACGACGAGCTCCCCGCCCGGCAGCAGCACCCGGCGCGCCTCCGCGACGTGCCGATCCACGACCGCCGCGCCCGCCGCCACGAGGTACGGGAACGAGTCGACCGCGTACACGAGATCGAAGCGGGCAGACGGCACGTCGCCGAGGTCGACGCCCGACGAGACCGCCAGCACGACGTTCGGCAGCCCCGCGCAGCGCCGCCGCGCGGCCTCGATCATCCGCGGCGCGACGTCGAGCCCCCACGCCTCGCGCACCCGCGGCGCGAGCGCCGCCTCGAAGCGGCCGATCCCGCAGCCGATCTGCAGGATCGCGCGGCCCTCCCCGATCGCGCCCCACCGCTCGAGGAGCTCGACCACCTCCCGCGTCGCCCGCTCGAGGATCTCCGGATCGCCGAGCGAGTACGCCGCGACGCTCGCCTCCTCCGAGCGGGCGCAGAGCTCGTCGAACAGCCGCGCGGTGCGCGCCGGCGCGTCCGCCCCGGCGACGCCCGCGTCCCGGTGCGCGCCAAGCATCTCCGCCACGGTCGCGCACGCGGCGCGCCGCTCGTCCAGGCAGCGGCGCAGCGCCTCGAGGCGCGCCGCCGGCTCCCCCTCCCCCGCCGCCGGCCGCGCGGCCTCGATCGCCCGCACCGCAGCCGCGAGGTCCCCGGCGGCGCCGAGCAGCCGCACCAGGCCGACCTCCGAAGACACTTCGCCGGACATCACGGCCCTCACCGCGCCCTCTAGCTCGCCCTGCCCGGCCTCCGGGCCGTCCGGCCGCCCGGCCTCGCGCGCGCCCCGGTGCCGCAGCCGCCGGCGGTACGTCCAGCGATCGACGGCGCCCCACTCGTACTTGTACGGCTCGCGCCCGCGGAGGAAGTCCACGGTCCGCGCGCCCTCGCGCGCCGCGTGCTCGATCGCGCTGGCGAGCATCACGAGCCCCGGGCTGTACCACGCGAGCTCCGGATCGAAGCCGGTGATGTACGACGCGAGCCCGCCCCGCTCGGACAGCCCGTAAAGCGACGCGATGATCCGCCCGTCGAGCCGCAGGCCGAACAGCCGCAGCGCGCCCCGCGCGCACAACCCCCGCGCGACGGCGCGGTGGAACGGCCGGAGCGCCTCGTCCAGCACGCCGCCCTCGCCGCGCGAGATCCAGCGCGCCCGGTGGTTCGCGAACAGCGCGTCGAGCAGCTCGTCCACGCTCGCCGCGTCGGCCACGTCGACGCGCAAGGCCCCGGCCCGCGCGAGCCGCTTCCGAGCGCGGCTGACGCGCGCGCGCATCCCCGGCGAGAACAGGTCGTCCGGCCCGGCGCCCTCCGGGATCGTCACCCTCGGACACGCCTCGAGCTTCTCGACCTCGTCCGACCAGCCGGAGGGCGCCTCGGCCGCGAACAGGGGCGACGATCCGCGCAGGTCGTGGAGATCCGCGACGTCCCAGGCGTCCGCGCGCTCGTCGAGGCAGGCGAACACCGCCTCCGCGACGGCGCGCTCGTACCCGGGCGCGGCCAGGACGTCGTTGTAGTCGGTGATCCCGGCGCCGAGCAGCGCGACGACCCGCTCCTCGCCGGTGCGGTGGATCGCGAGGGGCGCCATGCCGACGAGCCCCTGCTCCGACCGGAAGACAAGGGCCAGCACCTCTTCGGGCCCGAGCTCGCGACACCACGGGATCAGCCACTCCGGCCGCTGGAATGCCGTCGCCGCCGGACAGCGCTCCCACAGCGCGCTCCACGGCTCCCGCAGCGCCTCGAGCGCCTCGCGGCGGTCCAGCACCTCAACGTCGAGTCGTTCGCTCACCTGCCCTCCGGGAAGGCCGGCTCTCCTCGACCAGCGCCGCCCGAAGGCGCTCCGCCGAGCTCCCGGCCCCTTTCAGGGCCGTATCCTCGCAGAGGCGAGCGGCCACGCAACCGGCGCGCGCTACCTCGGGGACGGCTCGCCGATCACGCGATAGAGCACCGGGGACGGCCGGTACGGCTCGGTGAGCCCGCGCTGCTCCTCGGCCTCAGCCACCCGCGCGCGCGACGGTGAAGATCAGGTGACGTTGCAGCCGGATCCCCTCCGGCGCGCGACGGCGCTCGAGCTCGGCCGCGAGCGCCGGCTTCACCCGCGCGGCGTCCGCCGGAGCAAGGTTGGACAGGAAGTTGCCAAACGAGCTGGCGAGGTAGAACGCGATCACGTCGTCCGTGTCCGCGAAGTGGTCGGTGAAGGAGCGGATCTGGAGCTCCGGGTCCTCGAAGCCGGCGAGCAGCAAGGTGCTCCTCAGATCGTCGGAGGTCACCTTGTGGGGCGTGCTGCCGAGCGCCTCCGCGGTGCCGGTCACGCCGAGAGAGGACAGCACGTCCGCGAGCACCCGTTCGAAGTCGTGCGGGCGCTCCCTGGCGGCCGAGCTGATGCCAAGGCGCCCTCCCCGCTTGAGCACGCGGCGCGCCTCGCGCAGCGGGCCGAGCTTCTCGGGCAGCCAGTGGAGCACGCTGTTCAGGAAGACGACATCGAAGCTCCCGGCGGCGAACTGCGAGAGATCCTCGGCCTGGCCGACGCTGGCGCTGAAGTTCGGCCTGCGCTTCCCGTTCGCCAGCGCGACGCGGAGCGGCAGCGGATCGACCCCGGACACCTCACCGGAGGGGCCGACCAGCTCGGCGACATGCGCCCCGAGCCGACCCGTCCCGCACCCGACGTCAAGGACGCTCTCGCCCGGGGATATCTGGAGATCTTCGATGAGCAGCTTCCCGTGGTTGAACTGCCGATCGCTGACGCGATCGTACGTCTCGGCCAGGACAGCTGAATCGAGCGCAAGGCTGACCATCGTGGCTCCTTGTGAGGAGGTGGAGATCGGGAAATGCGGCTCCGAGAGGGAGATCTCCCCCGAACGCCACGCGTCTGCTATCGAGGACAATAGTCCGCCATAGCAGACCGAGCAAGCGCTATCTCGATCTTTTCTTCCCGCCTTCCCGCCTTCATGTTCAAATCCGGCCACCCCCCTCGAACAAGGATTCGCTCATGACCTGGATCGACCAGTACCGCGCGTTGGCCCGCTACAACCTGTGGATGAACGACAGGCTCTTTGCGCTGGTCGGCAAGCTCGATGACGTCGAGCGCAAGCGCGATCGCGGGGCGTTCTTCAGGTCGATCCACGGCACGTTGAACCATCTTTTGCTCGCCGACCGCGTGTGGATGGGGCGCTTCACCGGCGACGTCGAGCGGTTCGCCTCGCGCGATGCGAGCGGCAAGGCCATCGAGATCAACGCGATGTCGCAGGAGCTCTATGCGGACTTCGGCGCTCTCTCCCGCGAGCGCGCCAGGACGGACGCCGACATCCTCGCCTGGGTGCACGAGATCGACGAGCGGGCGCTCTCGGGCGACCTGAGCTACACGCGGGATGGGGCGGTCCACGCCCATCCGCTCTGGTGGGCCGTGGGCCATTTCTTCAATCATCAAACCCATCACCGCGGCCAGGTGACCACCCTGCTCACGCAGATGGGAATCGACCCCGGCGTGACCGATATGATCGCGATGCTGCGGGACGAGCCCCGCGCG
>JAICEP010000600.1 GCA_025924095.1 Sorangium sp. | reverse complement strand
TTCTTTGACCGATGTCGAGGGGGGTGATTGGGAGGTGAGGTACAGATCGCCCGCCGCGGCGCCTGGCCTGGCCTTGGCCTGGCCGCGCGCGCGGCACCGCGCGCTGAGGGGCGCCGCGCTTGTCAGGCGGCCGCGTCTTCGGCGCCGCTCGCGCGGCCGAGCATCGCCTCGACGAACTCGTCGGGCTCGAACTCGCGGAGGTCCTCCGCGCGCTCGCCGATGCCGACGTAGCGGACGGGCAGCCCGTGCTCGGCGCAGATGCCGAGGATGACGCCGCCCTTCGCGGTGCCGTCGAGCTTCGTCAGCACGATGCCGGTGATGGGCAGCGCCTCCTTGAAGAGCGCGGCCTGCTGCATGGCGTTCTGTCCGTTCGTGGCGTCGAGCACCAGCAGCGTCTCGTGAGGCGCCCCCTCGAGCGCCTTGTTCATCGTGCGCGCGACCCGGGCCAGCTCCTCCATGAGGTTCGTCTTCGTGTGCAGCCTGCCCGCGGTGTCGGCGAGCACCACGTCGGCGCCCGTGTCCTTCGCCTTCTGGATCGCGTCGAAGATCACCGCGCCCGGGTTCGCCCCGTCCTTGCCGCGCACGACCTCGCAGCCGACGCGCTTGCCCCAGACGTTGAGCTGCTGCACTGCCGCCGCGCGGAACGTGTCGCCCGCGGCGAGCACGACCGTCCGGCCCTCGGCCTTGAGCTGCGTCGCGAGCTTGCCGATCGTGGTCGTCTTGCCCACGCCGTTCACGCCGACCACCATCACCACGGTGGGCTGCGTCTTCAGCGAGAGCCCGCCGCCGGCGCCGACGCGCAGGATCCGCTTCGCGTGCTCGCGCAGAGCGTCCCAGACCTTGTCGGTGTCGGCGAGCTCGTTCCGGCTGAGCGCCGAGCGGATCTCGTCGAGGAGGAGCTCTGACGTCTTCACGCCGACATCCGAGGTGAGCAGCACCTCTTCGATCTGCTCGACGACGTTGGGATCGATCTCCTTCTTGCCGGCGAACAGCGCCTTGAGCCGGCCGAAGAACCCCTCGCTCTCCCGAACCTTCGTGAGGCCCTTGCGGAGCCCCTCGATGTCGCGCTTGCGCGCGCCCGGGGGCGTCGTCTCCCGCGCCGGCCTGGCGAGGGCCGGCTTGGCCGGCGCCTCGACAAGGGGCGCCTCCGCGACCGCGGACGCGGCCTCGTCCGCGGGCGGCGGCACGGCGGGCACCTCGACAGGGAAGGGCGTCGCCGCGGGCGGCTCGTCCTGCGGCGCGGGCTCCTTCGCCTTCGCCGGAGGCTCTTCTTCCGCCGGAGGCTTCTTCTGGACACGCGGCTTGTCGGAGGGCTTGGCGGTGGGCTGCTTCGCCTTCTCCGGGAGCTTTTTCGGTTGGGGGGGCGCTTCGATCTCGGGCGGCGCCGCCTTCTTCGTGACGAAGTAGACGATCGCCGCCACCACGACGAGGCCGACGATAATTAGGGCGATTTCCACGTTGGCGTTCTCCGGCGAGGGAGCCGACTATATGGGACGTACCCCGTACGTCAACGTGCGCTCGCGCGGTCGCCCGATCCGGCCAGCGAAACGGCAGGTCGGCGCGGCGGCAGGGTCGCCGCCGCGCGCCCCGAGCGCTCGGCTCACGGAGCGATCTGCGAGATGCCGGGCTTCGGCTCCGACGCGCCGAGGTCCTGCTCGATCCGCTCGTCGACGGCATCGGGCCCGAAGGCGGCGTGCTCGATCCGGGTCGCCCACACCTCGACCTCGTGCTGCTGGACCCTGCTCGCCACGCGGCGCACGTGCCCGGGCGTCGGCTCCGGCGGCCCCTCGAACGGCGCGCCCTGCCGCCGCGCCCAGCGGACGAGGCGATCGAGGACGGCGCGGCGACGCGTGACCAGCGCGATGCCCAGCTTGCTCGGCGGCGGGAGCGCCTGCTCGTAGCTGCTGTGCGTCGGCGCGCGCACCACGAGCTTCGCGTCGCTCCGGTACGGCGCCTCGATCGAGAACTCGCCGGCGTCGTCGGTCACGGCGCGCGCGACGACGCCGCTGTCGTCGAACGCGGGCACGACGATCGTGAGCTCCGCCTGCGCGATCGGCGTGCCGTCGTGCGCGTCGGCGACGGCGCCGCGCCAGCCGGTGGCGTCGTCGATCGGCCCCACGATCCGCACGCCCGCGCGGCCAGGCGGCGCGGCGGGCTTCTCGTCGCCCGCGCGCGCCTCCGCGCGCTTCGGAGCCCGCCGCCAGCCGCCGAGCACCCAGCCCGCGATCGCGAGGACGGCGGCGCCGAGCGCGAGCTGCCGCCACACCCCGGGGCCCGCGATGGGCACGTCGATCGCGAGCTCTGCGCCGGGGATCCACCACGGAGCGGCGGACACATAGCGGAGTGACAGCGGCACGGTCCCCTCGCGCTCTGCGGTGAACGCGGCGATCACCCGCGCCTTGCCGGAGATCACCGCCGCGGTGCCCACGGGCTCGCCCGCGCGCAGCGCCTCGACGACGCCGCCCTCGACCGGGCCACCGGACGAGCGCACCTCGACCTCGATCGGCACGCCGTCCTCCGCGCGCGCCGGCTCGACCGGGTGGGAGAGCGCGAGCGTGACCTGGGCGTACCGGACGACGCCCTGGACGACGCTCGCCCTCGCGAGCGCGGCGGTCCCGTCGAAGCGCGCGCGCAGCACGCCCTGCCCGGCGCCACCGAGGCCCTCGGTCGCGAGCTCGAAGCGCGCGCGCCCGTCGCCGCCGGTCGGCGCCTCCGCGAGCCTCGTGCCGCGCTCGTCCTCGAGCAAGACGGGGAGCCGCTCGCGCTCGAACGTCGCGCCGCTCGAGGCGCCTCGCGCGCCGCTGCGATCGATCCGGAGCGCCACGGTGACGTTGACGGTCGGGCGATCCAGATCGATCGCGTCCACCGGCGGATCGAACCGGAGGATCACCGGCGCGAGCGGGGCCGCGTGCGTCTCGATCGGGATCTTCGCCTCCGCCGGCTCGTAGAGCTTCCCTCCCGGGAAGCGGACGCGCAGCGTCGCGTTCGCGAGCGGCGCGCGCCCGCGGAGGCAGAACCCGCCCCGCTCGTCGGTCGAGATCGCGTACCCCCCGTGCGAGGGGCGGTGCTCGCGGCCGCGCGCCGCGCCGTCGGCCGCGCACCCCTCCGCCGTCGGCAGGTCCACGGGCGCTCCGCCGCCCGTGACGGCGTCGATGGCGAGCGGCGCCTCCGCGACCGGGCTCCGCGCGTCGTCGATGACGCTGCCGCGCACGACGAACCCGTCGGGCTCGGTCCACGCGACCGCGTCGATCTGCGCGCTCCCCCGGACATGGATGCGGAGCGGCGCACCTTGCGTCTGCGCGTGCGCCGGGAGCGCCGCGACGAGCGCGGTCGCCGCGACGAGCGCCCCCTGCATGCATCGTCTCAAGCCACGCATCTCCCGAGCGCCTCCGGCGAGCTCCTCGTCATGGTCGCGCATTATTCGTCACGCGGGCAGCGCCCGGGCAAGGGGAAGCCGAGCCGCGGCAGCGCTGTGCTCGAGCCCGCCCGGGCGCGTGCGGGCGAGACGAGGCGGCGCGGGCGAGCGCGGACGTAAGCGGACGTGAGCGGACATGCACGTGACACGTCGGCCGAGCGTCGGGGAAGCATCGCGTAGGACAGTAGACGGGTAGATAAGTGGATGATGATGTCGTGTTCGCCCTGGAGCCCAACATGTTTCACGTCTTGAAGCCCCGCGAGGAGGCCGCGTCAAACCGTCCAGTTCGGTGGCAACGAGGAGCGAGCGAATGCAAGGCAAAAGTGCGAGCGTGTGCGCACCAAATTTCGAGTGCAGGCCCGCCGATCCGATCGCCACGGCCGCGATGCGCTCGTGTATCGTCGGACGTGGAATGCGTCGGCCCTTTCCTGCGCTCGTGTTGCTGGTTTTTACGCTTGTACTCTCGCTGATGCCCACGAGGAGCTACGCGGATCAGCGTACGAGCTACCTCGCCGAGCAGCTCAAGAGCAACGACGACTACCGTGTCCGGACGCAGGCGGCGCTCGCGCTCGGCGCGTCGGCGGACGACGCCGCCACGAGGCCGCTCTGCGACGCCCTGACGGACGCCAACACGTCCGTCAGGGTCGCGGCGGCCGCGGCGCTCGGCAGGCTCGGCAAGCCCGCGGGGCTCGCGTGCCTGCAGCGGGCCGAGGGCCGGGAGCAGAGCGCGGCCGTCAAGTCGCAGATGCAGAAGTCGATCGCGACGCTGTCCTCGGGCGGCGGGGGCGGTCCGGGGGCGCCGCCTCCGCCGGGCGCCGACACGAAGTACTATGTGGCCATCGAGATCACGAACAAAAGCGGCCGCCCCGAGTCCGAGATCGAGCCGCTCGTGCGCGCCGCGATTCAGTCGAAGATCCTCGGGAAGGCCGGCTACGCGGTCGCCCCCAAGGGCGAGACGCTCGCCCAGGGCAAGAAGATTCTGAACGGCAAGAAGATGAAGGGCTTCTACCTCCTCGCCACGGTCGAGCCCGCGATGTATCAGGGCGGCAACCTCACGCAGGTGGTCCGCGTCAGCATGTGGACCTATCCGGCCAAGGCGCTCCAGGGCGAGTTCGCGCCCAAGCTCACGCAGAGCGGCACCCCGAAGAAAGACGTCCAGAGCGAGAACATCCTGATGAAGATGTGCGTCGAGAGCGCGGTCGAGACCTTCCACAAGATCGTCGCCTCGCTGTGACGCACCATCGCTGCTCGATATTGGCTTTCCCCGTGCCTCACGACCCTTGTCATCTCCAGCCAGCTTCGAGGATCCCATGAGCGACGCTTCCAGCACGGCCCCGCAGACCTCCGCGCCGGAGGTCAGAGCGCGCTACCAGCGGAGCGCGCGGAACTACCTGCTCGATCAGAAATTCCAGCTGAAATACACGGGGTTCCTCGTGGGGATCAGCCTCGCGCTCTCCGTGGCGCTCGGGATGCTCCTCTGGAACGCCAGCTCGAAGATCATCGAGCAGAGCCGCAGCGCCGTGCAGCAGGGCATTCGTGTCGCCGCTGTGGCGCTCATGCACAGCTACCGCAATCCCGCGCACGAGGTGGCACTCGCCGCGGCTCTGCGCGATCTGGGCTTCACCCATGTCACGTGCTCATCGCAGATCGCGCCGCTGATTCGCATCGGTCCCCGTGCCGCCACCGCGGTCGTGAACGCGTATCTCGCGCCCGTCGTCGAGTCGTATCTTGAGCAGGTTCGCCGCGCACTTGGCGATGCTCGTCTGCTGGTCATGACCAGCG
>JAICEP010000599.1 GCA_025924095.1 Sorangium sp. | reverse complement strand
TGCAGCCGCCGTCGTCGCCCTCCTCGTCGGCGCCCTCGTCCGAACCGCCGGTCCCCGCGCCGGTGCCGGTGGCGCCGGCACCGGAGGTCGTGCCCGCGGAGGTCGACGTGACGGAGCCGCTCGCGGCGCCGCCGCCCGCGCCTGCGCCGCCGCTGCTGCTCGTCGCGCCGCCCGCGCCGCCCGCGCCGCCCGCGCCGCTCTCGTTCCCGCCCGTTCCCCCGCCGCCCGCGCCCCCGGCGCCGCCTTCTCCCGAGGAGGGCAGCGCGGGACGGACGTCCTCGAGGGTGTCCCCCTCCACGGCGTCATCGAGGACGATGATGGGGCGGTCCGTGAACTCGGCCGGGTTGCGCAGCAGGCCGATCTGCGTGAAGTGCGCGTTGCCGTCGGCGAGGGTCTGCGCCTGGCCCCCGGTGACGACCTGCTCGCCGTCGAACCACACGTCGACGGAGCCCTGGCTCGCGTTCGTCGACCACTTGATGTGCATCGCGATGCGGTGCCACACGCCGGGCGTGACCGCGGAAGCCGCCTCCCAGTGCACCTTGTTCGCGGGCTTGCGGGTGGCGAAGCTGATCTTCTGTCCCACGACCTCGAACGACATCACCTGATTGTAGGTCTGGTCCGACTCCCAGTACCCGATCTGCGTCGGCGGGTCCGCCGCGAGCGCCTCGGGGAGATAGAAGCTCCAGGCGAAATACGTATCGTCGCCCTCGGCCGTGCGCCCGGCCGCGGGCTTGTGGTTCAGCTCGACGCGCTTGATGCCGTTGTTGGGCCACACGGCGTCGTTGGTGAGCTGGATCTGCCCGGCCCGCGTGCCCTGCAGGACAGGCGACGTCACCACCGAGATGCGCTCGCCGTTCAGCGACGTTGTCCACTGGGACAGGTCGCCCGTCTCGAAGTCTCCGGTCCAGACCGGCGCCGCCGAGGCGCCCGTCGTGACGGTCACGGCCAGCGCGGCGGCAGGCAAGGCGGAAAGCAGGAAACGCGGTCGCCGCCCGAGCAGCGCTCGGCCGCGAGCAAGAAGGGTACGATGTGCGGTAAGGTGAGCTGCTGAAGTCATGGCCCGAATTCCATGACGTTTCCGTCCCGCCGTCAACCGCGAAGCCACCGAGCCCAGCGGAGCGGACGCCGCTCGGGCCGCCGGCCCTTCACGAAGCTCGCGAGGAGGGGTTGCGGAGGAGGCGCGGCCGCGGGCGCCTCAGGTGGAGAGCTCGATCCACAGCGCCTGCGTCTGCCGCGACGGCAGGTGGATCAGGCGCTCTCCGGTGTTGAGGGCGTTGCCGGGGCAGGTCCAGGGTTCGAGGCAGACGAAGTCCTTGCCTTGCAGGGTCCACACGACCCAGTGGGTGAACTCGGGCGATCCGCGGACCGCGATGCGCGCGGCCGGGGGGCCCTCGATCGAGAGCGCGCTCTCGGTCGAGCCGTGGTCGAGCAGGTGGAGATCGACCTCGGGCCGGGTCAGGTCGAGGCCGGAGAAGGGCGCTTCCTGCTTCGTTGTGTTGTCGAACGCGCGCGTCGCCCGCGTCTCGATCGAGGCCCCGGGCTTGTCGGCCTGGGAGACGGCGAAGTAGGGGTGGAACCCGACCCCGAAGGGCATCGGCGGCGCGCCCTCGTCGCTCTCGTTGGTCACGCGGACATCGATCCGGAGCGCCGTGCCGCGCAGCGTGTAAGTGAGCTCGGCGCGGAAATCCCAGGGGTACTGCGCGCGCGTCGCCTCGCTGGAGCGCAGCGCGAGCCGGGCGTAGGCGCCGCCGGGCGCGGCGGTCCCGTGGTCGTCGAGCGACCAGGGCAGGGTGCGGGCGAAGCCGTGCTGCCGCATCTGGCCGTGCGCGCCGGAGGACGACCACGCGTCGCCGGCGAGCTTGCCCGGGGAAGGGAAGAGCACGGGGTTGCCGCCGCGCACGTTGGCGCTGCGATCCTCGAAGGTGGCGCGATCGAGGTAGAGCAGCTCGCGCCCGCCGAGGGTCAGCTCCGCCAGGATCCCACCGCGCGACGGCGCGAGCACGGCGCGGCTCGAGGCGCCGCTGTCGGCGAGCTCCACGGTGGGGATCGCACCTTCGATCTGCTTCACGCTGAACATGACGCCTCCGCTCTCTCCATCACCTGCGCAGCCACTCGAGCAAGCCGACGAGCAGCGCGAGCGCCGCGATCGGCAGCGCGATCCACCCGAGGACCGTCGCCCAGCCCCGGCGGAGCGAGCGGCCGCCGCGATCCTCGCACGCGAGGCAGATCGCCCAGACGCGCGCGCCGCCCTCGGTGAGCAGGCAGCAGTCGCCGCACACGGGCGCGTGGCAGCGCGCGCACGGCCCCGCCGCCTCGGCGCCGCAGCGCCCGCAGCGCGCGACGGACCCGCCGCCGCCGTCGTGGAAGATCAGGCCGCCGGACATGGGGCTGCGCTACCCGGCGGCGAGCACGGGCTCATCGAGCGACCGCGAGCGCGCGGCGAGGACCGCGGCGAGCACTGTGGATCGATGGCCTCGTCGACGGGCACGGACGCCTCCTCCGCGCCGATTCTGCAAGCTTTGCGGGCTCGAGACAACAGCGCGCGCCGGGCCTCCGCAGGACGGCGTCCTGGCCGGCGCAAGCCGAGCGCGGCCGCCGGCGGCGAGGCCGCGCGCGCGAGGGCGCCGTCGGCCTTCGCGGCAGCGGCCCCCTGGGAAGCTGGTAGGATCGCGCCGAGGAAGCCCATGCCGTACGCCAGCGAGACCTCGCTCGTCCCGATCCCGCCGCCCGGAGAGGACGAGCTCCCCCATGACGACGGCGAGCCCATGGAGAGCGATCGCCACCGCAAGCAGATGCTGCTGCTGATCGAGTCTCTGGACCTCTTCTGGAGGGATCGCGACGACGTCTACGTCAGCGGCAACATGGCGATCTACTTCAGCGAGCTCCAGACCCTGAAGAACGACTTCCGCGGGCCGGACGTCTTCGTGGTGCTCGACACGATGCGCCGGGACAGGAAGTCCTGGGTCGTGTGGCAAGAGAACGGCAGGACACCGGACGTGGTGATCGAGCTCCTGTCCGAGAGCACGGAGTCGGTCGACCGCGGCGAGAAGATGCGCGTCTATGCGAAGTTGCTGCGCGTGCCGGAGTACTTCCTGTTCGATCCGATGAAGAACGCGCTGGAGGGATACGCGCTCGACATCAGCTCTCGCAGCTACCGGCCCATGGTCTCGAGCGCGGACGGCGAGCTGGTCAGTCAGCAGCTCGGGCTGCGCCTCGGGGTGCGGGACGGCCTGTACCTGGGAAGCCAAGGGAGATGGCTCCGGTGGCTCGATCCCGAGGGGCGTGTGCTCCCCACGGCGGAGGAGCAAGCCCGCGCGGCGGAGGAGCGGGCGCAGGCGCTCGCGGACAAGCTCGTGGCCTACGAGAAGCGCTTCGGACCGCTCACGTGAGGTCCGCGTACGCGCCGACGGGCTCCCTCCTCAGCGCAGTCCGGGGAGGGGCAGGCCCGGCAGCGAGTTCCCGATCACCGTGACGAGCTGCTCCTGCGTGATCGTCCCCGCGAGGCGGAACGGTAAGTCCACGTTGAGCGTCTCCCCGCCGATCGCGACGGTGCCGTTCACCTGATACGGCACACCCCGGCTCTGCGCCGCCAGCGTGGCGATGCTGGTGAAATCCTGCCACTTCACCGAGAGCGGCGCCTCGATCCGCGTCCACTTCTTCGCGGCCAGCTTGAGCGGCGTGGGCACGGTGACCGTGCCGACGTCGATCTTGCCGTCGAGCAGCACGGTCGCCTTCATCGAGCGCGTCGTGAGATCGATGCTGTTCGGGTTGTACGCCTGGATCTGGACCCGGAGATCGATGCCCTGGGCGGTGACGGCGGTCACCGCAGCGACCTCGGGCCTGAGCGTCGGCGGCTCGGGGCGCGAGCACGCGACAAGGGAGAGGGCGGCGGCGAGGAGCAGCGATCGCACGGCGGAGATGTTGCGCGGATCTCCATGGAGCTCAACGGAAATCGGGCGCGTCCTCAGCCGCGCTCGCGCCGCGCGCTGTCCGCTGCCGCCGGCGAGCGGGCGGCTCCGCTTCGCGCGCCCGCCCGCGCCTCCGCCCGCGCGGGAACCCTCCCGATCTGCTATTCCCGGCGTATGGGCATCCTCCCGCTCGCCGAGCGACTCGCCAAGAGGGCGCTGAACCGATCCGGGGTGCAGAGCCGCTGGGTCGACACGTCGGTCTGCCGGCTGCACCTCTACGATGCTCCGGGCACGGGCCCGCTCCCGACCGTGGTCCTGCTCCACGGCATCGGCTCCTCGGCGCTCCCGTACGCGCCGGTGCTCCAGCGCCTGCGGCGGCGCGCCCGCCGCGTCATCGCCGCGGAGGCGCCGGGGCACGGGTGGAGCGCGACGCCCGCGTCGGCGTTCACGCCGGAGTGCCTCACCACCGCCATGAACGAGCTGCTCGACCGCGAGCTCGACGAGCCGGCCCTCGTCGTCGGCAACTCCCTCGGCGGCGCGGTCGCGGTGAGCTACGCCCTGAGCTCCCCGGACCGCGTGCGCGCGCTGGTGCTCGCGTCGCCGGCCGGCGCCTGCATGGAGCAGGACGAGCTCGCGCAGCTGCTCGGCACGTTCAAGCTGCGGTCGCGGGCCGACGCGCACGCGTTCTTCGCGCGCCTCTACCACCGCGTGCCGTGGTTCACGCCGCTGGTCGCCGGCGACGTCGTGCGGATGTTCTCGCGCGAGACCGTCGTCTCCTTCACGAGATCGGCCCGGTGCGACCACGCGTTCACGCCCGAGCAGCTGCGGTCCCTGTCGATGCCGATCCTGCTGATCTGGGGCCGCTCGGACCGCCTCATGCCGGGCGGCAACCTCGAGTACTACCGGCGGCACCTCCCGCCGCACGCGGAGATCGAGGAGCCCGAAGGCGTCGGCCACTGCCCGCACGTCGACGACCCGCGCCGCTTCGCCGAGCGGGTCGCCGCGTTCGCGCGGGAGGTGCTCGCGAGGCCAGCGGGCGCGCCCGGGCCAGCGGCCTCTGGCGCGCCGCCCGCGTCAGGCGTCCTCGGGGAGCGCGCCGTGCCGCTTGAGCAGGGCACGGGTCAGGCTGCGACGTAGCGGCATGATCCGCTTGCTGTCGCTGCCCTTGCCGAGGAGCACGGTCGCGTAGACGTAGGTGTCCGCCCCGCGCTCGACGTAACCGACAAGCCAGCCGGTGGTCGATCGCTCGTCGACCTCCATCCCCGTCTTGCCGCGCAGCGTGTACGCCGGCGTC
>JAICEP010000598.1 GCA_025924095.1 Sorangium sp. | reverse complement strand
CGACGTCGGAGGGCTCGAGTCGTGCGACGACGGCAACACGGCAGGGGGCGACGGGTGCAGCGCCGGGTGTCGCGTCGAGCCCTGACCGCAAACCCCCCTCCCTGTTGGGTAGTGGTCCAATTTGAACATGAAGGCGGAGCGCGAGACCGCCATCGAGCGGCGGAGATCCTGGCGGGCCGCCGGGGCCGTGCTCTGGCTCAGGCCGGCCGCGCGCGGGCCGGGTGAGGCTCGGGCGACCCCGTGCTATGAGGGCCGCCATGCCGAACGCCGCCGGCGACATCGATGTGGAGGCGCTGAACGACCGCCTCGCCCGGGAGCACCCGATCGACGACTACTACGAGCGCGCCCCGCTGCCGATCCGGCTCATCGAGCGCGAGCGGCTCGCCATCATCCGCGACATGCTCGGCGACTGCACAGGCCTCGATCTCGCCGAGGTCGGCTCGGGCGGCGGGCACGTGCTGCGGATGTTCCCGCGGGCGCGCATCACGGCGATCGACGTCTCCGACGTCTTCCTCGACACCGCCCGCAAGAACCTCGCTGGCTACGACGCCCGCTTCCTCAAGGGCGAGGTCCAAGAGCTCGACCTGCCCGCCGCGAGCTTCGACCGCATCATCTGCACCGAGGTCCTGGAGCACACGGTCGATCCCGCCGCCGTCCTCGCCGAGATCGCCCGCCTCCTGCGCCCCGGCGGGGTGGCCGCGATCACGGTGCCGAACGACCCGCTCATCGCGCGGCTGAAGGGCCTCGTCCGCCGCACGCCCGTCGGCTACCTCCTGCGCGACCGCATCCAGTGGGGCGGCGACGTCTACCACCTGCACACGTGGACTCCGGACGAGTTCGGCCGCCTCCTCGCGCGCCACTTCCGCGTGACCGAGCGCCGCGCGGCGCCCCACGGCGCGCTGCCGATCCGCGCGTGCTTCCGCTGCGTCCCCCCGTGACGCCCGCCGTGCACCCGGGCCGCCCCGAGCGCCCGTCGCCCTGCTGCGGGCGCCCCTTCCAGGCAAGATAGGCGAACACCCCATGTCCGACCCCCGATCCGAGCTTCCTCCGGAGACCCCGATCGAGCTCTCCGTCATCGTGCCCTGTCTGAACGAGGAGCTGAACATCCCCGAGCTCACCGAGCGCGTCCTCGGCGTCTTCCGCGAAGGGGGCCTCACGGGGGAGCTCCTGCTCGTCGACGACGGCTCGACCGACGGCACAGAGGCGACGATCCGCGCGCTCATGGCCGCGCACCCCGGGCTCGTGGTGGGGTGCTTCCACCCGCAGAACCGCGGCATCACCGCGGCGTGGCGCACCGGCGCGGCCTCCGCGCGCGGCAAGCTCGTCGCCATCATCGACGCCGATCTCCAGTACCAGCCCGAGGACCTCCTGCGCCTCCGGCGCGAGCTCTACGAGCACAGCGTCGATGTCGTCCAGGGCTGGAGGAGCGCCGTCGGGCGGCGCATGGACCGCCGCTACCACCTGAGCCGCGGGTTCAACACGCTGCTGAACACCACCTTCGGGATGTCGCTCCACGACAACAAGAGCGGCTTCGTGATGTGCGCGCGCGAGGTGTTCCAGGATCTGCTGACCTACAAGGGCAGCTATTTTTACTGGCAGTCGTTCATCCTGGTCGCCGCCCACGCCAAGGGCTACTCGTACAAGGAGGTCGAGACGCTCTTCGAGCAGCGCCGTCAGGGCGTCTCCTTCCTCGACAAGCAGGCGGCCAGCGCCGTGGTCAAGTCGTTCCACGACCTCGGCAAGGCGGTGTGGGAGTACCGCGTGGACCGGATCCCGGCGGACGTGGCCACGCAGTACCTCCGCCGCCACCCGGTGGTCGACCGCTCGCCGGAGCGCGATCCGCTCACCACGACGAAGTGGCGCGCGTACCTCGGCGCGTTCAACCACACCCACTGGATGATCACGCGCGACGTCGAGCACTACTACGATACGCTCCGCAAGACGCAGTGGCTCACGCCGGCGCAGACCCGCGAGCTCCAGGACGAGAAGCTGCGGCGGCTGCTCCGCCACTGCTACCGCAACGTGCCCTATTACCGCGCCCGCATGCAGGAGCTCAAGCTCCGGCCCGAGGACATCCGCGGCCAGGAGGACCTGCACAAGCTGCCGTTCCTCACCAAGGCCGATATCCGGCGGCACCTCTACTTCGATATCATGTCGGAGAACCACGACAAGTCGCAGGTCCTCAAGATCACGACGAGCGGCTCCACCGGCGAGCCCTTCGTCTGCTACGCCGACCGGGCGCAGCTCGAGTTCCGCTGGGCGGCGACGCTCCGGGCGCAGGAGTGGACGGGCTACCGCTTCGGCGACCCGACGGTGCGGCTGTGGCACCAGACGATCGGGATGACCCGGTGGCAGGCGGCCCGCGAGCGCGCGGACGCCATCCTGTCGAACCGGACGTTCATCCCGATCTTCGAGCTGTCCGACGACAACCTGGGCAAGATGATCGAGCGGATCGCCGGCGTGCAGCCGGTGCTCATGGACGGCTATGCCGAGGCGCTCGATTTCCTGGCGCATTACGTGAAGAGCACCGGCAAGGTCGCGGCCCGGCCGCGCGCGATCATGTCGAGCGCGCAGACGCTGCCGCTGCCGAGCCGCCGGCTCATCGAGGAGGCGTTCGGCTGCAAGGTCTTCGACAAGTACGGCAGCCGCGAGTTCTCGGGCATCGCGTACGAGTGCGACGCGCACGAGGGCCACCACGTCGTGGCCGAGGGCTACCTCGTCGAGGTCCTCCGCGACGGGCGCCCCGCGGAGCCCGGGGAGATCGGAGAGGTGGTGATCACCGATCTCAACAACTTCTGCATGCCTTTCGTCCGCTATCGCATCGGTGATCTCGCCGAGGCGATGGACCCGGCCGCGCCGTGCCCCTGCGGCCGCGGGGCGCCGCGCGTGGGCCGCATCGAGGGGCGGGTCCAGTCCATCATCCGCGGGACGGACGGGCGCTATCTCCCCGGCACGTTCTTCGCGCATTACCTGAAGGAGTTCGATTATGCGATCAAGCGCTTCCAGGTGGTGCAGGAGGAGCGCGACGCCATCACGTTCCGCGTCGTCAAGGGCGGGCGGTACTCGCCGCAGGTGCTGGACGAGGTGCTCGCCATGTTCCGCCGTTACCTCGGCGAGCGGATGCGCATCGAGGTCGAGTTCGCGGACGACATCGCGCTCGTCCGCACGGGCAAGCACCTCGCGAGCGTCTCGCGCCTGAACGTCGACTTCCAGCGCGCCGCGCCGGTGGAGATCCTGTCGTCCGGCCAGAGCGGCGCGGGCGGTTGAGCGGGGCGCTCCCGATGGCACCGACGATGAACCGCGTTGTGACCGTATCGAGGCCCGGCCTCGGCTACGCCGATCGCGCGCCGTACGGCCCGCCGGGCCCGGTCTACGAGGCGGTCGAGGCGCTCTTCCGCCGGCTCGGCCTCGACGCGGCGCGCGCCGGCACGCCGGCGTGGAACCCGCTCGGCGACCTGATCGCGCCGGGCGACCGCGTCATCATCAAGCCGAACCTCGTCTCGTCGAAGAACCTGCACCAGAAGATCACGGGCGAGCGGCTCGCCGCCTCCAGCACGCACGGCTCGCTCCTCCGGCCGGTGCTCGACTATGCGCTCCGCGCCGCCGGTCCGCGCGGGCGGGTGCGCGTCGTCGACTCGCCGGTCGAGGGGTGCGAGATCGAGAAGGTGGCCGGCCCACTCGGCATCTTCGAGGTCATCGATCACCTGAAGGCCCAGGGCCATGACATCGATTTCATCGACCTGCGGTATTTCCGGGTCGCGCCGGTGTTCGCGCTGGACGACGTGCGCCGCCTCGGCCGCTCGTGGAACCTCGGGCTGCTGCTCCGGCGCCGCCTGCCCGGCGACCCCCGGGGCTACCGGGTGGTCGATCTCGGCCGCGACAGCTTCTTCGCCGGCGCGGGCGCCCCGCGCCCCGGCGCGCTGCGGTTCCATCGGAGCCATTACACGACGCCGGTGCCGCACCATACCGAGCAGCGGCACGAGTACAGCATTCCCCAGACGCTGCTCGACGCGGATGTCGTCATCAACCTTCCCAAGCTGCAGACGCACAAGAAGACCGGGGTCACGCTCTCGCTGAAGAGCGTGATCGGGTTGACCAACGAGAAGTACTGGCTCCCGCACTTCACCGAGGGCGATCCGTCGGTGGGCGGCGACGAGTTCGATCGGCCGCAGGGCATGGGCGAGGCGGTGGAGAACAAGCTCAGCCGGTTCCCGCTCCCGGGCGATCACTCGCTCGTCGCGCGCGCGCCGCGGCTCGGGGCGCCGCCGAAGGTCATCGATGGGAGCTGGGAGGGGAACAACACGCTCTGGCGGACCATCCTCGATCTCAACCGCATCCTGTTCTTCGCGGACCGCGACGGCGCGCTGCGCGGCGAGCCGCAGCGGCGGTATCTGACGATCGTGGACGGCATCGTCGCCGGCGAGGGCGAGGGGCCGCTCGGCGCGACGCCGGTGCGCGCAGGGCTCCTGATCGGCGGGTTCGACCCGAGCGTGGTCGACGGGATCGCGTCGCAGGGGATGGGCTTCGATCCGGCGCGGATACCGCTCGTGCGGGAGTCGCTGGGCGGGGTGCTGCTCCCTGGCAGCCGCCTGGACGACGTCGAGCACGTCGTCGACGGGCCCGCGCCGGCGCACCTGTTCAAGCCGCCGCGGAGCTGGCCGTCGCTGCTCCCCCCTCGGGATCGAGGATAGCCGCGCGCCGCTTTTCTGATTGACGTCGACCATGTGAACGTTCACACTCCGGGTTCCGGGTATTCTTCCGCCTTGCTCTGGACGGGCCGGCCTCTGCACCGGGCCTTCGTCCTCATGCGCGTTCACCTTGACGGTCGGGCTCTCAGGAGCTCGCTGGCCCGATTGGGCATTCCTCTGGAGATTAGCATGATCAATCCCCTCGATTTGCCCCGCCGACCGCTGACTCCGTCCGGTTCCATGCTTCGATTCTCGGCCCTCGGTTGTGTGCTCGCCGTGGTCGCCGGTTGCGCCGGCGACACGTCGGACGGGCAGGAGCCCCCTGGGACGGGTGGCGCAGGCGTCACATCGGGCGCAGGCGTCACGTCGGGCGCAGGCGGGATGACGGGCGCAGGCGTCACGTCGGGCACAGGGGGAGCGGGCACAGGGGGGTCGATCCCCGGCACGAGCACGGGAAGCGCGACGGGCACGGGCGGCGACATGACGGCGACCGGGAGCGGCGGCGCTCCGGCGGCCGGTAGTGGTGG
>JAICEP010000597.1 GCA_025924095.1 Sorangium sp. | reverse complement strand
GCCAGCGCCGCACCGCCGGGGCAGGCGGAGCCCGCTGAGACCGGGACGACCACCACGGCTGCGCCTGCGAAGGCGGCCACGGCGGAGGCCGTGGCCGGCGCGAAGGCGCCCCAGGCAGGCGCGAAGGCGGCGACGAAGCCCAGCGCGACCGCGGTGCCACGCAGCGTCACGGACGGCCGCGGCCGGGTCACACCGCAGGGGACGACGACAGGTCGCCCGGCGGCAACGAGGCCGCCGCCCCCGCCGCTCGAGGACACGATCGGCTTCTGAGGCGGCCTTCGCCCTGCCGCGCTCCAGCCGCTCCGGGCGACCTCGAACGCCGGCGGACGCCACCGAACCGGCCTGACGAGGCCTCCTGCAACGGCGTTCTTGCGCCATGCGCTTGCAAAACGTGGAATATCGCGCGGCGGGAGCGAGCACTTGGCATCGGAAGGCGAGGCACAGTGGGCGCAGTGCGGCATCCCGCCTCGCTCACCCTCTGTGCGGGGCCGCGAAAATCGGCGCGATCGAATTGCTGCAAGAGAATTTCGAATTGGCATGGACCGTGCGGTAGCCGTCGCGGGGGCCCGGAGCGAGGACGCGCTCACGCGAAGGAGGTCTCTTCATGGCGAAGCTCGTAATTGGCCTGGTACAGACGCGCGACGAGGCGGAAGCCGCGGCGGAACGCATCATCGACTGCGGCTACACGCGACAGGAGGTCAGCCTGTTGATGACCGACGCGACGCGCCACAGGTGCTTCAGGGTTCCGGACGGAACGCCGCCGGCGCACACGTTCGGCGCCGCGATCGCGATGAGCGCCGTGGTTCCCGACCTCGAATTCGTCGTGGCCGGCCCGCTGGCCGCCGTGGTGGCGAGCGCGGTCTGCGCCAGGATCACGGGCGGCCTGCGCGAGATCCTCATCACCGCCGGCGTCCCGGAGCGCTGGGCGGAACGCTACGAAGCCGGCGTCAAGCAGGGCAGGATCCTTGTGAGCGTATTCGCTCACAGCGAACGAGAGGCCGGCGTGCTTCACAGGGTCCTTGACGACCCCGACATGTACCCGGTCCGCCCCGCGAGCCCCGGACGCCCGTCGTACCACACGTTCATCTGAGCGAACCGCGCGCAGCACGGCGCCTCACCTCCGCAGACGTGGGGCGCCGGGCGCGCCGTGTGTCGAGCTCAGCCCCCCAGGGACCTGAGCCGCGCGCGCAGCATCAGCGCCCCGATGAGGTCTTCCTCGGCGTCGCTCCGGCGCGACCAGCCCAGCGCGAGGTAGCGCAGGAACTCGCCGAACGTCGGTCCGGCCGGCGCCGCGCTCGTGCCGCCGCGGACGACCCAGAGCTGCTCGCCGTCGGCCTCGAGCGCGACGATCGCCCGCTGGGCCGCGCCGCCGCCGAGCGCCGAGCCCGAGAGCCGCGCGATCGGATAGAGCTGCCGCGCCGCCGCCGCGTCCCAGCCGGGCTCGCGCTCGTGGCTGCGGAGCTCGTCCTCGCGGAGGAAGCGCAGCGTGCCCTCCACGGCGCCGATCGCGAGCTCCCTGTAGAGGTCCTCCGGATCCGCCGGATCGGCCCAGTCGTAGGCGCGCGCGAACGCCGCGTACGTGGCCGGCGGGGCGACGCCGCGGACGGGCGGCGGGGGCGCCGCCGGCGCGCCGCGGCCGTCCTCGCGCCGGAGCACCCGGTTGAGCCGCTTGACCTCGTCGGCGATCGGCCCCGGCCCCGGCTCGACGAGGCGCACCTCGACCCGGCGCTCGGGCGCGAAGAGGCCGCCCATGAGCGCGCCGAGCACCGGGGCGCCCAGCTCGGCCGAGAGGAACGTCGAGCCGCGGTGCGGCCGGATCGCCCGGTCCGTGGCGTCGCGCTCCTCCTGCGCGGTCGCGGCGTCCGGGAGGTCGATGTCGACCGCGACGAGGTCGCTCCGGTCGGGCGTCTCCACGCCGGCCTCGAGGCCATCCTCCCCTTCCCTCGCGAAATGGCGGACGAACCCGCTCGCCTCGAAGCGCCAGCCGTCGTCGTGGACGACCTCCTCCGAGAACACGAGCACGAAGATCGTCGCCCCCGGGTGATCGAGCTCGGCGGCCGCGTCGAGCACGGCGACGGGTGGAGAGAGCTCGTCCTCGAAGAGCTCGACGAGGTGGTCGAGCTCGTCGCCGCCACCGGCGGGCTCGCCGCTCGCGTAGTACGCGGCGCAGTACCCGGGCACGCCCGGGAGCGGCGCGACGAACAGGCGCGGCGAGGCGACACCCCAGCCGCCGAGCGCCACGGCAAAGCCCTGGGACAGCGCGCGGTCCGGGATATCGGCGGGTCGAAAGATCAACGCAGCGAACGTGGTGGCCATGGAGCGCCCAGGGTAGCCGATCGCCCACCCGCGGCCGGTGTCCGACGCGCTCCGCGCGCCTTCATGACCGCTTGCTCAAGTTCTCCGTGGTTCCCCGGGGGGCGAGCACGGTCCTCCGAGAGGATCCCGCCACCCGCGGCCGGGCGCCTGCCGGGAAACCACGAAGAGACCTCCGGAGCGGAGAAGCCGGATGCCAGGCCGCGCCGGCGAGCCGCTGCGCGCCTCGCGGCGGCCTTGGACGCGGCGCGGCGCATCGGGTAGAGGACCCTCATGCTCGGTCAATCCACCCTGTCCGTCGGTGAGATCGCCCCTGACTTCACCCTGCAATCGCAGAGGCGAGAGGCGGTGAAGCTCTCCGATTTCCGGGGCAAGAAGGCGGTCGTTCTCTTTTTCTATCCCAAGGACGACACCCTTGTGTGCACCGCGGAGTCGTGTGCGTTCCGCGACCATTACGACGCGTTCGCGGAGGCCGGCGCCGAGGTCATCGGCGTGAGCGCCGACTCGGAGGGATCCCACGAGCAGTTCGCGCAGAAGCACCGCCTGCCCATGACGCTGCTCAGCGACCCCGGCGGGCAGACCGCGGCGCGCTACGGCGTGAGGCCGCTCTTCGGGCTCCTCCCGGGCCGCGTGACGTTCGTCATCGATCGCGAGGGTGTCGTTCGACATGTCTTCTCCTCCCAGCTCCGCGCGGCGAGGCACGTCGAGGAGGCGCTCGCCGTCGTGAAGCGGATCGAGGCCTCCGGCCGCGGTTGACAGGCGCCGGGAGCGGCGCCCGATCTCCACCCGTCGCCCGTCGTTGACGCCCTCGAGAGGGGCGTTATGAACCCACACGGCGGGGCCATCGCACGCCTCCGCCGGGGGGAGGCGACGATGAAGAATGGATTGTGGACGACAGCGACGCTGGCGGCCGCCGCGATGGGTTTTTCCCGGCCGGGGGCCGCGGCGGACGCGCTCTCGCTCCGCCGGGTCGTGCTCTCGACCGGCGGTGTCGGGTATTTCGAGTACGAGGCGCGCGTCCGCGGCGACGCCGAGCTCGCGCTCGAGGTGCGGCTCGATCAGGTCGACGACGTGCTGAAGAGCATCGTCGTCTACGACGAGCGCGGCGCGACCGGGAACATCACGCTTCCCGGGAGGGAGCCGCTGCGCGATCTGTTCCGCGAGCTCCCGTTCGACGAGGGAGCGCTCGAATCCGAGGCCGCCCTGCTGAACGCCTTGCGCGGCGCCGAGGTGCGGACCCGGGGGCCCGAGGGGGCCATCGTCGGGCGGATCGTCTCGGTCACGGCGGCGCAGGTGGCGCTGCCGGGCGGCGGCTCGGAGGACCGGCACCGGCTCGCGCTGATGTCGGAAGGCGCGCTGAAGCAGGTCGTCCTGGAGGAGACGGGCGGCGTGGAGCTCGTCGAGGAGCGCCTGCGACAGCAGGTCAGCGCGGCGCTCCTCGGGCTCGCGAGCCGTCGTGAGCGCAACCGCCGCGAGCTCGTCGTGCGCACGGCCGGAGAGGGCGAGCGGGTCGTCCGGGTGGCCTACGTCATCGAGGTGCCGCTCTGGAAGACATCGTATCGGCTGACCGTGCCGGAGGACCCGCAAACGACGACCGCCGCGCTCTCCGGGTGGGCCATCGTGGAGAACCAGAGCGGCGGCGACTGGGACAACGTGGATTTCACCCTGGTGTCGGGCAACCCGGTGACGTTCCGCCAGGCGCTCTACGAGATCTACTATGTGTCCCGCCCCGAGGTGCCCGTCGACGTCGCCGAGCGGGTGCTGCCGCGGCTCGACGAGGGCGCCGCGGCGCTCGCGGCCAGGGCGGCGCGGCCCGCGCGCTCCCACGCCGGCGCGGCCGCCGAGGCGCCCCCCGCGGCCGCCGAGAAGGGCGAGCCGGAGCGCGAGGAGGCGGCGACGCAGGTCATGTTCCACTTCCCGGCGCCCCTCACGATCGCGGGCGGGCAGACGGCGCTCCTCCCGATCGTCGAGCGCGAGGTCCCGGCGGAGCGCGTGGGGCTCTACCAGCGGGAAGCGAGCGCGCGCAGCCCGCTCGCCTCGGTGCGGCTGCGGAACGACGGCGACACGAGCCTGCCGCCCGGCGCGATGACGGTCTACGAGCGCTCCGCCCGGGGGGTCGTCACCTACGTGGGGGACGCCCGCCTCGCGCCGCTGCCGCCGGGCGAGTCGCGGCTCGTGAGCTTCGCCGTGGACCGGAAGGTGCGTATCGATCGCGAGGAGCGGGCCGAGGAGGCGTTCTCGCGCGCGCGGATCCAGGGCGGGATGCTGGAGATCGTCCGGACCGCCCGCAAGGTGACGGTCTACACGATCGTGGGCGCCGCGCGCGAGCCGCGCGTCGTGCTCATCGAGCACCCGCGCCTCGCCGGCTGGGAGCTCGCCGAGCCGAAGAAAGGCGTCGAGGTGACGCGCGACCGCTACCGCATCCGGCGGGAGGTGGCCGCGGGCGAGACAGCGCGGCTCACGGTCGCGCTGGAGCAGCCCATCTCGCACACGATCGCGCTCACGAGCCTCTCCAGCGAGCAGATCGGGGTGTACCTGTCCTCGCGCGAGATCCCCGAGGCGCTGCGCGCGGTGTTCGCGCGGATCGCGGAGCTCAGGGCGACGATCGAAGGCCGGCAACGCGCGCTCTCGGCGCTGGAGTCCGAGCTCGCGGCGCTGCGCGGCGAGCAGGAGCGCGTGCGCGAGAACCTCGAGGTCGTGCCCGCGGGGAGCGCGCTCCACGCGCGCTATCTCAGGACCCTCTGCGAGCAGGAAGACCGGATCGCGGCGGTGTCGGCGAAGCTCCCGGGCGCGCGCGAGGCGGTGGCCGGCGCCGAGCGGGCGCTCGCCGACTACGTGCGCGACCTGTCGCTCGCGCCCTAGCGCCGCGCGCCGAGCCGAGCTGCCCGCCCGAGGAGACGCTGTCCGTCGCG
>JAICEP010000596.1 GCA_025924095.1 Sorangium sp. | reverse complement strand
CTCCCGGTGCGGCTTGACACTTCCGCTATAACGGATTAACATCCGCCACGAAAGAGTAACGCGAACAACAGCAGCTCTCCCTCCCGGTGCGTTGAGAGGAGCTCCGCGTCCACGCCCGCGCGTGGATGACCTGCTCGACCAGAGGCGCCACGCGATGACGTGGCGCCGACTGCGCCGCTTTCTGTCGCATCCGCGACCAACAAGCCACAAGGAGGAAGGATGAAGATCTGAACATGCGCCCGCCCGAGAGGCGCGACGCCTCCCGGGCGTTTGACGTCGTTCGACCCTCCCACCGGGAGCGGCCCACCCCAGCGCCCCGCGCGGCATCACAGGACGCCGGCCGACCGGGGCACCGCCTCACGACGGCCTCACGACGGCCTCACGATGGATGGATTGCTGCCGCAGCAACACATCACCAGCAATCCTTGCTCCTGTCGCAGCAAGTCCATGTCCACCATGACGGATTGCGATCCGTTCCTGCGACAACGGTCTGGCACGCTACCTGCTCTATCGATATAGCCATCGATATCGGTAGCTCGTGAGATGGCAGCTCGGGAGATGACGCGAACGCGATCGACTGCCGGAGAGCTTTTCGCGTGGCGGACGCCACGAAGGAGAACAGGATGACGACGCTGCGACTTTTCAGCGCGAAGGCGTGCCCCTTCGCCCACCGTACCCGGCTCGTGCTTCAGGAGAAGGCGATCGACGCCGAGCTGATCGAGGTCGATCTGCAGAACAAGCCGCGGGCGTTCGTCGACGCCTCGCTCTACGGCAAGGTCCCGGCGATCGAGCACGAGGGCAACCGCATCTGGGAGTCGGCGATCATCAACGAGTACCTCGAGGAGGCCTTCCCCGATCCGGCGCTCCTGCCGAGGGAGCCGGGCAAGCGCGCCCTGGCGCGGATCTGGATAGACTACGCGAACACGCGCCTCGTGCCGGCGTTCGCCCAGCTGCTCAGGGCCGAGACGCCGGAGCGCGAAGCGGAGGGGCGCAAGGCGCTCGGCGAGGTGCTCGCGTTCATCGAGCGAGAGGCGCTGGCGGGGTCGTCGGGCCGCGGGCCCTACTGGCTCGGCGCCGACGTCAGCCTCGTCGATCTCTCGTTCTATCCGTGGTTCGAGCGGCTGCCCGCGGTCGATCGCCTCCGCGGGTTCTCCATCCCGGCAGAGCTCACGCGGCTCCGGGCGTGGATCGAGGCGGTGCAGGCGCGCGACGCGGTCCGCGCCACCTCGAATCCGGTCGATTTCTACGTGGAGCGTTACGCGAAGTTCGTGAAACCGGCGGCCGCGACGGCCGCCTGAGCGGCACCGAGGGACAGGAGACATCATGCTGAGACTCTGGGGTCACAAGAACTCTTCGAACGTGCAGAAGGTCCTCTGGGCGCTCGACGAGCTCAGGCTGGATTTCGAGCGCGTCGACGCCGGCGGGCCGTTCGGCCGCGTGAAGGACGCCGACTATCTCACCCTCAACCCCAACGGCCTGGTCCCGACGCTCGAGGACGGGTCCCTGGCGCTCTGGGAGTCGCACGCGATCGTGCGGTATCTGTTCGCGCGCTACGGCTCGCCGCCGCTCCAGCCGGGCGACCTCGCGGAGAGGGCGCGCGCCGACGCCTGGACGGACTGGCAGCTCGGGACCCTGTGGCCCCCGGTCCGGACGCTCCTGGTCCAGCTCCTGCGCACGCCGGAGGAGCGCCGCGATCGGGTCGCGATCGACGGTGCGCGCAAGGCGGCCCTCGCCGCCCTGGGGATCCTCGACAGGCAGCTGTCACGGCACCCGTGGGTCGCAGGAGAGTACTTCACCTTCGCCGATATCCCCCTCGGGGTGGCGGCGCAACGGTGGTACAACCTGCCGGTCGACCGGCCGGCGCTCCAGCACGTCGACGCGTGGTACGAACGCATCAAGCGCCGGCCGGGCTTCGAGCGCTGGGTGGACCTCCCGCTCACGTGAGGCGCGCGCCCCCCGCGGGCGCAGGACGCCTCGCCTGCTTCGCCCGCTCGTCTCCGTCTCTCCTCTCGCGGACGGCCCTTCAAAACATCGGCAGCTCGGTGTCCAGCCCGAGGAGCACGCGACCCTGGACCTCGCGCGTGTGCGGGGCGACGAGGGCGTGCTGCGTGACGGCGTGGACGTCGCGGAAGCAGCGCTGAAGAGGGCTGTCCGCGTAGAGCGCCGTGGCGCCGCCCGCCGTGAAGGCGAGGTCGACGACGCGGGCCGCGCCGAGAGCGGCATTCGTCGCGGCGAGCCGGACGCGAGCTCGCTCCCGTAGCGTGATCGACCCGCCAGAGGCCGCGGCATCCCAGACGGCGCCGACCGAATCGAAGAGGTACGCCCTGGCCGCGCCCAGCGTGGCCTCGGCCTCGGCCACGACGAGCGCCGTCGACGGCCGCGCCGCGAGCGACGCCATCATGCCAGACGGCCTCTTGACCGCCGCGAGCCGGACCAGCTCATCGAGGGCTTCGCGCGCCACCCCGAGCGCGGTTGACGCGACCGCGCTCGCGAGGAAGCCGAAGAGGGGGAACAAGGAGAGCGGCCCCGGATGGATCGGCGCCGCCATCGGGAGACGGATGCACCGGCCGCTCGGCACGAAGACGTCCACGACCTCGAAATCGTGGCTCCCGGTGCCGGCGAGGCCGGAGACGGTCCACGTATCCAGGATCTTGCACTCGGAGGCGCGGAACATCGGCACGATGGCCTCGGGCATGCCCGCCGGCAGCATGCGCGGGGCCGCCCCGTCGAAGACCACCGCGGTGCCGCCCAGCCAGTCGCAATGCTGACAGGCGCTCGCCATCGCCCACCTCCCGGTGACGCGAACGCCTCCCTCGACCTCGACGGCGCGCCCGCTCGGCGCGAAGACCCCGGCAGTGACGACATCCGGGCTCGCGTACATCTCTCTGCCCCCCTCCACCGGGAGGTACGCTTCGAACGCGCCGGTCGTGCCGCAGATCATCGCGCACCATCCCGCCGCGCCGTCGGCCCGCGAGAGCTCCTCGATGACCTGCATCACCGTGAGCGGGTCGGTCCCGAGACCACCGAGCGCTCGCGGACGACACATGCGGAAGATCCCCGACTCCCTGAACGCCCTCGCGACAGGATCGGGCAGACGGCGCTCGCGCTCTCCCTGCTGCGCGTGCTCCTTGATGAGCGGAACGAGGCTTCGCGCCGCGTCGAGGAGCGACGCGGGCTCGGCGGAGGACCTGGTGGACATGGTTCCCGACTCAACCCTTCCTGGGAGGCAGCGCATAGCGCTCCTCTTCAGCATAGTACTCAGGGAAGCCGACGATTTCCTGGAGCGCACCGAAGCTCGTCCGGGGGTCCGGGTGCCGGCCGGCGCGCAGGGCCGCGAGGGCCTCGCGCATGGCGGCGGCGGCGACCGAGAGCAGGGTGAGCGGATAGGCCGCGATCTTGTAGCCGATCGCCGCGAGCTCGGCCGGCGGCAGCACCGGAGTCCTGCCGTGATCCACCATGTTCGCCATGGCCGGCGCGCGCACTTCCCGGCAGAACGTGCGCATCTCCTCCACGCTCTCGGGCGCCTCCAGGAACACGATGTCGGCCCCGAGATCGGCGAACGCCCTGGCCCGGGCCAGCGCCTCGTCGAAGCCGTGCGTCTGCCGTGCGTCGGTGCGCGCCATGATGAGCACGCCGGCGCCCTCGTCGCGCGCGTCCACGGCGGCCTGGACGCGCGTGAACGCCTCGTCGCGCGGCACGACCTGCTTGCCGCGCGTGTGGCCGCAGCGCTTCGGCGCCACCTGGTCCTCGATCATGACGCACGCGAGCCCGGCCTGCGCATAGCCGCGCACCGTGCGCTTCACGTTCATCGCATTGCCGTAGCCCGTGTCGCCGTCGCCGAGCACCGGGATCGACACCGCAGCGCAGATCGCCCGCGCCTGGTCGACCATCTCGCCATACGAGATGAGCCCCGTGTCCGGAGCGCCGAGGCGCGCGGCGGAGACCGCGAAGCCGCTCATGAAGGTCAGCGAGAAGCCGGCCTGCTCGATCAGGCGCGCCGACAGCGCATCGAAGCAGCACGGCATGACGAGGAGGCCGGGCGTCGCGAGGAGCTCGCGGAGCTTGTGAGCCGAGGACACGACCGGGACGATACCTCGACCGGCCGCCCTCCGGGCAAGCGCGAAAGCCCGAGACGCGCCGCGCGGCGGCGGCGCGCGGGCGGGGGCGGCGCGACCCTCCCCTCGCCAGAGCGCCTGTTCCCGGCGCTCACATCCCTGTCGGGTACGTCTCCGCCTCCGGCTCGCGCCGCTCGGCCGTCCATTCCAGCGGCCGCACCGCGCTCGTCTCGTCGACGTGGAGGACCGCGTCGAACTGCTCGCTGAGCCTCGCGTGGAAGTAGTGGCTCGCCCGCTCGGTCTCCGGGAGATAGAGCACGCCGATCGCGCGCTCGAGGCAGCGCTCGCGCAGCGCCTCGACGAGCTCCCGGCGCGCGCCCGCCTCGGGCCGCAGGTCGAGCCAGAAGCGCGGCAGATCCGTGTCGTGGAAGAGCCGCTCGTAGCTGTCCGGCAGCGACGGCCGGACGCGCTTGATCTCCGCGGGATCGCCCCACGCGGAGGCGGCCATCACGGTGCCGGTGTGCGTCGAGAAGCCGACGAGGAACGTGTCGTCGCCGAAGCGCTCGCGCAGGAGCTGGCCGACGTTCCACTCGCCTGCTTCGCCCATCTGCGTCGCGCGCGCGTCGCCCAGGTGCGAGTTGTGCGCCCAGACGACGGCCCGCGTCGGCGCGTGGAACCGGTCGAGGTGCGCGACCAGCGCCTCGACGGTCTCGGCCATGTACCGGTCGCGGAGGTTCCACGACGACACGGGGCCACGAAACATGGTGCGGTAGTACTCCTCGGCGCTCTGCACGAGCCGCGCGTTCTGCTCGACCTGGAAGTACTCGTCCTCGGCGACGCGCCCATCGAGCTTGGCATACTCGGCCTGCTTCTTCATCAGCTCCATCAGCTGCTCGACGACCTCGCGCTCGCACGACCCGCTCAGCTCGAAGCCGGCCGCGTACCCGTAGACCTGCGGGTCCTCGCTGAACCGGTCGAAGCACCCGTAGCGGCGCCGCGCCCGCCTGGCGGCCTCCGGATCGACGCGGTCGAGGTACTCGAGGACAGCCTCCATGGAGGCGTGCAAGCTGTACAGGTCCATGCCGTAGAAGCCCGCCTTCGGCTGCCCGCGCGGGACGCCGGCGTTGTGCTCGCGGAGCCAGCGGACGAGCCCGAGGACATCCCGGTTGCGCCACAT
>JAICEP010000595.1 GCA_025924095.1 Sorangium sp. | reverse complement strand
GTCGCGCGCGCCGGCGCTCGATCCGGCACTTCCGATCGGCGTGTTCGACTCCGGCGTCGGCGGCCTCACGGTGCTGCGCGCGATTCGCGCCGCGCTGCCGACGGAATCGGCTATCTACCTCGGTGACACGGCGCGTGTCCCGTACGGCACCCGGTCGCCTGAGACGGTGGTCCGCTACGCGCTCGGCTGCGCGCGCGTGCTCATCGGGCGCGGCGTCAAGGCGATCGTCGTCGCGTGCAACACGGTGAGCGCCGTCGCGATCGACATGCTCCGGGTCGAGCTCGATCTGCCCGTCCTCGGGGTCATCCTGCCCGGCGCGCGCGCCGCCGTCGCCGCGTCGCGCGGCGCCACGATCGGCGTGCTCGGGACGGCCGGGACCATCGCGTCGGGCGCCTATCCCCGCGCCGTCGCGTCGCTCAGCACCCGCACCGAGGTCGCCGGGCAGGCGGCCCCGCTGCTCGTCTCGCTGGCGGAGGAGGGCTGGGTCGAGGGCGAGGTCCCGCGGCTCGTCGCGCGGCGCTACCTGGAGCCGCTCATCGGCGCGGGCGCCCGCTCGGTCGTGCTCGGGTGCACGCACTTCCCGCTCCTCCGCGCCGCGATCGAGGCCGAGGCGGCGGCGCTGGCCGGCGGCCCTCTCCCCATCGTGGACAGCGCGTCGGCGACCGCGGACGACGTGGCGTCGTTCCTCGCCGAGCGGGGGCTCGCCACGTCCCGGACCACGCCGGGCAGCCTCGCGCTGCTCGTCACCGACCTGCCGAAGAGCTTCGCCGCGGTGGCGACCCGGTTCCTGGGCGAGCCGGTCGTCGGAGGGGACGGCGCCAGCCGATCCCCGACCCACGTTGACGCGGACGGCGCCAGCCGATCCCCGACCCACGTTGACGCGGACGGCGCCAGCCGATCCCCGACCCACGTTGACGCCGACGGCGCCGGCCGGTCCCTGACCCCGATCGAAGCGGAAAACGAGGGCGCGGGCCGTTCCTCCACCCAGGGCGTCGACGTGGAGCAGATCGACCTGTAATACGCAGCAAGCTTGGCCCGGAGCTCCGGGCGCAGAGGAGGTTTTCCACACGATGACGCAGCTCAGGTGGCTTTCGGCCGGCGAGTCGCACGGGCCGGAGCTCGTTGCGACCGTCGAGGGTATTCCGGCGGGCATGCCGCTCCTCGCGGAGGACGTCGACGAGGATCTGGCGCGGCGCCAGCGCGGCTACGGGCGCGGCGGGCGGATGAAGATCGAGACCGATCGCGTCCGCCTCGTCGCCGGCGTGCGCGGCGGCGAGACGCTCGGCGGCCCCATCGCCATGGTGATCGAGAACCGCGATCACGCGAGCTGGGCCGGGCGGATGGGCCCCGAGCCGTTCCCCGAGCCGCCCGAGGCGCTGACCCGCCCGCGGCCGGGCCACGCGGATCTTGCCGGCGGCCTGAAGTACGCCCGGCGGGACCTGCGCGACGTGCTCGAGCGGGCGAGCGCGCGCGAGACCGCGGCGCGGGTCGCGGTGGGCGGCGTCTGCCGCAAGCTCCTCCGGTCGGTCGGCGTCGAGGTCTTCGCGCACGTTCTCTCGATCGGCCCGGTGCAGGCGCAGACCTCCGCGGCCTCTGGCAGCGGCGAGCTCCCGCTCGCCGAGCTCCGCGAGCGCGCCCGCGCCTCCGACCTCGCGTGCGTCGACGCCGCGGCCGCGCAGGCGATGCGCGACGCCATCCGCGAGGCCGCGCACCGGGGCGACACGCTCGGCGGCGTCTTCGAGGTGATCGCCACCGGCCTGCCGCCCGGGCTCGGGAGCCACGTGCAGTGGGACCGCAAGCTCGACGGCCGGCTCGCGCAGGCGCTGATGAGCATCCAGGCGATCAAGGGCGTCGAGATCGGCATCGGCTTCGAGGCCGCGCGCATCTCGGGCTCCGAGGTGCACGACCCGATCGCGTACGACCAGGGGTCGCACGCGTTCACCCGCCCGTCGAACCGCGCCGGCGGCCTCGAGGGCGGCATCACGAACGGCATGCCGCTCATCTGCCGGGCCGCCATGAAGCCGATCGCCACGCTCAAGCGCGCGCTCCCCTCGGTCGACGTGCGCACCAAGGAGCCGTTCGACGCCGCCTTCGAGCGGAGCGATGTCTGCGCCGTCGCGGCCGCCTCGGTCGTCGGCGAGGCGATGGTCGCGATCACGCTCGCCGCCGCCCTGCTCGAGAAGTTCGGGGGCGACAGCCTCACCGAGCTCTCGCGCAACGTCGACAGCTACCTCCAGCAGGTCCGCTCTTACTGAAGGCCATGGCACTCCACCCCGACGCACCTCCGCTCCTGCTCACCGGCTTCATGGGGGCCGGCAAGTCCACCGTGGGCCGCATCGCCGCCGCGCGCGCGGGCCTCCCGTTCATCGATCTCGACGACGCCATCGCGGCCGAGGCCGGCGAGAGCGTGCCGTCGCTCTTCGCCGCGCGCGGTGAGGCGAGCTTCCGCGCGCTCGAGGCGGCGACCCTGCGCCGGCTCCTCGCGACGCCGGTCCCGCGCGTCATCGCCCTCGGCGGCGGCGCCCTGGTCGATCCCGCGCTCCGCCTCGAGGCGCTCGAGCGCGGCTGCGTCGTCGCGCTCAGCGCGTCCCCGCGCACGATCGCCGCGCGCACGCGGGGCGGCACCCGCCCGCTGCTCGACGGCGCGCCGGATCGGGAGGCGCGCGTCCGCGAGCTCCTGACGGCGCGCGCGCCCGTCTACGCCGAGGCCCACGCGCGCGTCGTGACGGACGGCGTCTCCGCGGAGGACGTCGCCGCGCGCGTCCTCCGCGCCTACGCGGATCGCCCGCTCTTCGTGCCGTTCGGCGACAAGAGCTACGCGGTGCGCATCGCCTCTGACGGGGCGGCGTCCACGGCCGACGCCGTCGCCGCGCTCGCGCCGTCGTCGGTCTTCGTCGTCACGGACGAGAACGTGAGCCGCCTCTGGGGCGCCACGCTGCTCGCCGCGCTCGCGGCGCAGGGAAAGCCGGCCGCGGCGGTCACGGTGCTGAAGCCCGGCGAGGAGCACAAGCGGCTCGCGGCCGTCGAGGCGGCGCTCACGGCGATGATCGACGCGGGGGCTGATCGCGACGCGGTGGTGCTCGCGCAGGGCGGGGGCGTGGTGACCGACATCGGCGGCTTCGCTGCGTCCACGCTCCTCCGCGGCGTCCGCTGGGTCGCGGCGCCGACCACGCTCCTCTCGATGGTCGACGCCTCGGTCGGCGGCAAGACCGGGGTTGACCTCGGCCCCGCGAAGAACGCCGTCGGCACCTTCCACCAGCCGTCCGCCGTCGTCGCGAGCCCGGCGGCGCTCGCGACCGAGACCGACCGCGCCTACCGGAGCGGGCTCGCCGAGGTGGTGAAGTCGGCCTGCATCGGCGATCCGGAGCTGCTCGCGCTGCTCGAGCGCGAGGCCGACCGTGTCCTCGCGCGCGACCCCGGCCTGCTCGCCGAGATCATCCGCCGCTCGATCGCCGTGAAGGCGGCCATCGTCACCCGGGACGAGCGCGAGTCGGGCGACCGCGCCCTCCTGAACCTCGGCCACACGCTCGGGCACGCCCTGGAGGCGGAGGGTGGGTTCGTCCGGCTGGCCCACGGCGAGGCGGTGTCGCTCGGCATGGTGGCCATACTCCGCGTCGGCTGCTCGCTCGGCGTGACCGACCGTGCGGCGGCCGACCGGGTGATCCGCCTGCTCGACCGGCTCGGGTTGCCCACCCGGATCGAGGACGAGCCGGTCTCCGCCGCGCTGCGCTTCCTGTCGCTCGACAAGAAGCGCCGCGGCTCGTCGGTCCGGGCGGTGCTGATGCGCGACATCGGCAGCACGTTCGTGGAGCCGATGCCGCTCGACCGCCTCGCGTCGCTGCTCGAGCGCGCGGCGGCGGGCACGGCCTGAGCCCCCGCGATCCCGTCGGTTTTCCGCGGAGCGGTCTGGCAAGAGCGGTGTTGACATCGGCGCCGCCGGCTCTCACGACGTCGCGCGGTGTGCCCGGGACTGCCCAGCTCCGGGTGGCGCCCGTGCGGCGCCGCGCGCACTCGTTGCGCGGGCCGCCGGCGCACGCGGCGATTGCACTGACGGTGAAGAAAATCGATGGGCTTCCCATGTGCTGGAAAAAAATCCCGGGACACGGCCCCCGTCGTCCGCTTCGCGCTACTCTTTCCCGGCGCAGATGGTGACCGCGACAAAAAAGCGAGTTTTGGTGGTGGAGGACGAGGAGGACACGGCGGCGATGATCGCCCGGTTCCTCAGCGACGAGTTCGACACCGTGATCGCGACGAACGGGGTCGACGGTCTGGCGCTGGCCCAGCAGGAGCCGCGGCCGGATCTGGTGATCGTGGACATCATGATGCCGAAGCTCGACGGGGTGACGATGACGAAGCGGCTCCGCGAGAACGAGCCGATGCGTCGCGTGCCGATCATCTTCCTGACCGCGAAGTCGGATCCGATGGACGTCATCGCCGGCATCCAGGCCGGTGCTCGTCACTACATCACGAAGCCCTTCGTGCTCGACGATCTCAAGAAAAAGGTCCGCAAAGCCGTCTACGGCCGCTAGAGCGGCGGACAGCGGGGCGGGGAACCGCAGCAGGGGGCGGGCCTGGCTGGCACTTCGCGGTGGGGGCCCCGCTGGTCAATGAGTCGAACGGCGAAGGGGCCAAAAGAAGGCCGACTGGCGATCTTGGCATCTCCGAGGTTTCTCGCCTCGAGCCGGTCCGTTTCTCGCGTGCCGCGTGGTGCCACAGGGCAGGAATCCCGGCGGTTTCTACCGCCGTCACGCGCCGGCGCCGCAGGGCGCTCGCCTTGTGTTCTATGAGGTTTCTTCGGAGATCCCGTGTCTCCGTCGGGGCTCGGCGCCGGTCGCGCGCGGCGCTGCCAGGAGGTGCCCGCGTCAGCTGCCGCGGCGGTGCGGGACGCTGCAGGCCCTGAACGCCTTCTCGAACAGCTCGAGCGAGCGGGAGATGCTCGAATGCACCCGGCGGATCTCCTCGGCGGAGGTGGTCGCGAGCTTCACGATCTCGAGCGCCTCGCGCGGGTGGGCATCATCGTAGTTCGCATGCGCGGCGAGCCACGTCAGCGACTTGCTCCCCTCGCCATAGAGCTTCGTAAAGCTCGGCAGCACCACGCGAGAACACTCGCCGATGACCCCCTCGATCGCATAGTTCACCGCGCCGACCGCCTCCGCGAGGGAGCCGCGGTAGGACACCGACCAGAGCCACTCGAAGAGCGACGCGATCTCCGGGCTCGGGCGGTGGCTCGTGAT
>JAICEP010000594.1 GCA_025924095.1 Sorangium sp. | reverse complement strand
GTACATAGGCAGGCCGGCGCGCCGCGCGGCAGGAGCCGGAGCGCGCGCCGCCGTCGGGCCGTCAGCGAGTTGCTCTCCCCCGACGGATTTCCGTTACCCTATCGCGGACATGGCACGCATCCTGATCGTCGAGGACTCGCCGGCAATGCGAGCGTATGTACGCTCGACGCTCGAGGACTGCGTGCTGGGCCTCGAGGGCGACGTCGACGTCGTCGAGGCGATGAACGGCTTCGACGCGCTCCGCCTCCTGCCGCGCGGCGCGTTCGACCTCGTCATCACCGACATCAACATGCCCGACATCAACGGGCTCGAGCTCATCCGCTTCGTCCGGCAGAGCGAGCGCTACCGGCGCGTCGGCATCCTCATCATCTCGACGCAGGCGACCGAGCGCGACGTCCAGCGCGGGCTCCGCCTCGGGGCCGACCTCTTCCTCCCGAAGCCGTTCACGCCCGAGGCCCTCCGCGACGCGGTGATCGCCTGCCTGGACGGGCGGGCCCAGCGCGCCGACACCGAGGCCCCGCTGCCGGCCGACCGCGGAGACGGCGCCGAGGAGCGCGGATCCCCTCCGCCCGCGCGCGCGCCGGGGCCGGTGACCCGCACCAAGCAGCCCGGCTCCGACGAGGGAGGCGGCGGCTGATGGTCGACAGCGGCGATCGGGCGCGCGAAGAGTTCTTCTCGGAAGCGCAGGAGATCGTCGAGGGGCTCGGGCGCGATCTCCTCGCGCTCGACGAGGCGGTGCGGACCAACAAGGTCGACCCCGACGTCATCAACGACGTCTTCCGCGCCGTGCACACCCTGAAGGGGCTCGCCGGGCTCTTCGGCGCCACCCGGATGGCCACCCTGTCGCACGAGCTCGAGGAGCTGCTCGACAACCTGCGCCTCGGCCGCATCGAGATCAGCGCGTCCGTCCTCGATCTCCTGTTCCGCAGCGTCGAGCTCTACGGGCGCATCCTCCAGAACGAGAAGGACGGGCGCGACGCGCCCATGCCCGAGGTCGACGACCTCCTCCGCCTGCTCCACCAGGACGCCGGCCCGAGCGCGGCCGGCCTCCCGGACGACAACTACGACCTCGATCCGGGGCTGCTCTCCGTGCTCACCGAGTACGAGGAGCACCGGCTGCGCACGAACATCGCGAGCGGGATGACCCTGTTCCGGCTCCGCGTGCAGTTCCACCTCGCCACGATCGACCAGGCCCTCGACGACCTGAAGATCACCGCGAAGCCGTACGGCGAGATCATCACCTACCTGCCGACCGGCGCGGGCGCGGACCAGGACTCGATCGAGCTCGACATCCTGATGGCCTCGCGCGCGCCGCTCGAGGAGCTCCAGCGCGCCCTGCACCAGGCCGGCGCCGCGGTCGAGGAGATCCCGCGGCGCAACAACAACGGGCACGGCCGGGTCGCCCCGCCGGGGATGCCGTCGATGTCGGCGGGGCTCCGGGGCGGCGTGCCGACGGGCGTGTCGCGCGCGGTCGACCTGACCGGCTCGATGGCGGCGAGCCCGCCGTCGAGCGCGCGCAACCGCAAGGGGGAGCTCAGCTCCATCCGCTCGGTCGCCCAGACGGTGCGGGTCGACATCCACAAGCTCGACCGGCTGATGAACATCGTCGGCGAGCTCGCCCTCGTCCGATCGGCGCTCGGCCGCCTCGTCGAGCGCCTCCGGTCGGCGCCGACCGAGCGCGAGCTCTCCCTCGACCTCCACCGGCTCCAGCGCACGTTCGACCGGCACCTCGCCCAGATGCAGGCGGGCATCCTCGAGGTCCGGATGGTCCCGCTCGGGCAGGTCTTCGACAAGCTCGCCCGCGTCGTGCGCCAGATCAGCCGCGACGCCGACAAGCTCGTGAACCTCGTCATCACGGGCGCCGAGACCGAGGTCGACAAGCTCATCGTCGAGGAGCTCAGCGACCCGCTCATGCACATGATGCGCAACGCCATCGACCACGGCATCGAGTCGAAGAGCATGCGCGAGGCGGTGGGCAAGCCGGCGGTCGGCACGATCGCGCTGAACGCCTTCCAGAAGGGCAACCACGTCGTCATCGAGATCGAGGACGACGGCAAGGGCATCGACGTCGACAGGCTGCTCGACGCCGCCCTGCGCCGCGGGGTCATGACCCCGGAGGACGCGCGGACCACGAGCTACCGCGAGGTCCTGAACCTCATCTTCCAGCCCGGCATCTCGACGAAGACCGACGTGAGCGAGATCTCGGGGCGCGGCGTCGGGATGGACGTCGTGAAGACGAACATCAGCAAGCTCGGCGGCGTCATCGACGTGCACAGCGAGCCCGGCATCGGCACCAAGATGACCGTGACGCTGCCGATCACGCTGGCGATCATCAGCGCGCTCATCGTCCGCGTCGCCGACCGGCTGTTCGCGATCCCGCTCACGAACGTGCAGGAGGCGGTCGCGCTCGACGAGGCCACGGTGCGCCAGATCGACGGCCGCGAGATGATCACGCTGCGCAACAGCACGCTCCAGCTCTGCTACCTGGCGCGGCTGTTCGGCCTGAACGAGGAGGAGGAGCTCAGCGCGCGCATCGCCGGCCTGCTCGGCGGGGCGCGCGGCGGCTCGGCGGCCCGCGCCGCCCTGTCCGGCGGGCGCCGCGGTGACGGCGGCCGCGGGACGCTCGGGCTCCAGGGGGGGAACAAGCGCAAGTACATCGTCGTGGCGTCGGTCGGCGCGCGCAGGCTGGGGCTCGTCGTGAGCACGCTCATCGGCCAGCAGGACGTCGTGATCAAGGCGCTCGGCCCGTCGCTCGCCTCGGTGCGCGGCTTCTCCGGCGCCACGGAGCTCGGCGACCAGCGCATCGCGCTCGTCATCGACGCCCCGGCGCTCATCGAGGAGATCCTCCACGGCGGCGGCGACCGGCAGCGCAATGACCCGCGGAGCACCCATGGCTAACCTCTCCCGAAGGACCGCCCGGATCCCCGTCTCGAAGCGGAACTCGCGCGCGCAGGCGAGCGGGCCGCGGACCGAGTACCTCGCGTTCTCGCTCGCGGGCGACACCTACGCCGCGCCCGTCTCGCTCGTGCGCGAGATCCTGAAGCCGCCCCCGCTCACGCCGGTGCCGCGCGCGCCGGACTCGACGATGGGCATCGTCAGCGTGCGCGGGCAGCTCGTGACCGTCATCGATCTGCGGCGGCGGATGCGGCTGCACGAGGGCGCGCCGCAGCGCCGGGCGCGCATCCTGCTCGTCGACGCGGCGAACGGCGAGACGCTCGGCCTGTTCGTCGACGAGGTCCAGCAGGTCTACCGGCTCGCCGACGCCGAGATCGAGCACGCCGCGACGGCGCTCGGGGGGGACGTCGCGGGCCACATCGCCGGCATCGCCCGGCCCATGCACGGGGCGAGCGCGTCGGATGGCACCCAGGGCGAGGCGCAGCCGCGCGTCATCATCCTGCTCGACCTGCAGGCCATACTCGCGTCCTAACGGACGAATCGTCCGCGCCCGGGCGGCTCGTAGAGCCCGGACGCTCGGAGGCTCAGATGCCGTTGACTGGAGAGCGCAGCCGTCCCGACCCGCAGAAGAGCCTCGTCGGCTTTGTGGTCGGCGACGTGCACTACGCGATCGACATCACGCGGGTGCGCGAGATCGTGAATCCGCTCGAGGTGACCATGCTGCCGCACACGCCCCCCGAGGTCTCCGGCGTCGCGAACCACCGCGGCGAGGTGGTGCCGGTGATCGAGCTCCGCGTGCGCTTCGGGTTGCCTCCGGTCGAGCCCAGCCGCAGCACCAAGTGGATCCTTGTCGACGTCGGGACGCACACGGTGGGGCTCGTCGTCGACGCCGTGACGGAGGTCTTCGGGACGAGCGGCGACTACCGGCCGACGCCGCCGGTGGGCGGCAGCGGCGATCTGCGCGGCATCGTGGGGGTGACGACCCACGACGAGCGGATGATCTTCGTGCTCGACGTCGGGCGCTTCATCGAGCTCGCGCTCGCGCTCGCCGCGTCGGGCGCCCTCCTGGAGGCCCCGTGAGCCGCGCCTTCGACGATCTCGGCCCGTACGGGGGTCCGCGCGTGAGCGACGCGGGCCCCTGGCCGACCGAGCCCGAGTCCGTCGCGCCCAGCGTGCGGAGCACGCCGATGCCGATCGCGGCCATCGCCGCGGCGCTCGCCGCGGACGACGCCGAGGAGCGCCGCCAGGCGGCCGCGCGGCTCGGCAGGGCGGACGTCACGGAGGCCCTGCCGCTCCTGCTGCGCGCGCTCGGCGATCCCGACTGGCGCGTCCGGAAGGAGGCGACCTACGCGTGCCACCGGCTGATCCAGGCGGCGCCGCCGCAGGGCGCCGAGGGCGAGCGGTCGTCCGCCGCGCAGCTCCTCGTCGGGGCGGTGCTCGGCGCGCTGCGGGAGAGCGACGACGTCGGCCTCAGGAACGCGGCCATCGAGGTGCTCGGCTACTGCGGCGGCGACGCCACGCCGGCGCTCGTCGCGGCGCTCGGCGAGCTCACGGGGGACGAGCGCAAGCTCGTCGTCGACGCGCTCGGCCGCACGCGCGACCCGGCGGCGCTCGACGCGCTCTACGCGGCGCTCGCGGAGAAGGACGACAACCTGCGCCAGAGCGCGATCGAGGCGATCGCCGGGATGGGGCTCATCGCGCGCGAGCGGGTGACGGACATCCTGTACGAGCGGCTCGGCGATCGGGATCGCTTCGTGCGGCTGACCGCGCTGAACGGGCTGAACGGGCTCGAGGCGCCGGTGCCGTGGCGGGTGCTGTCGCTGCTCATCGACGACCCGATCCTCCGCTCGGCGGCGCTGGTCGCCGCGGCGCTCGCGGAGAGCCCGGAGGCGCCGCGGGCGCTCTCCGCGGCGCTCGCGACGGCGCGGGGCGGCGCGTTCGCGCAGCTCGTCCGGGCGCTCGCGCGGCTCGTCGAGGGGCCGCTCGCGTCGCACGTGGTCGACGCGCTGCGCGCGGCTCCGCAGGAGGTGGGCGCCCGCCTCGTGCAGGCCGCCTCCGCCGCGCCGGGCTCCGGCGGCGCGGAGCCCCCGTCGTGGCGCGGCGTCGGCGTGGATCCGGTGAGCGGGCGCGCGCAGGCGCTCCTGCTCGCGGCGATGGCGCGCGCGCCCGGCGCGGCCGACGCCGCGGTGCAGGCCATGATCGAGCCCGCGCTCGTCGAGACGGCGCAGCGCGCGCTCGGGCAGCTCGGCGGGGAGGCGCTGCCCGCGGTGCTCGCCTACCTCGATCGGCACATCGATCCCGATCCGGATCTCTGGGAGGGCCTCGACGACGCGACGGCCGCGCTCATCGACGG
>JAICEP010000593.1 GCA_025924095.1 Sorangium sp. | reverse complement strand
TGCGGGCGACGATCGTGTCGGGCATGGCGATCGAGAGCGCGAACTTCAACACCGTATTGAGGTCGCGGTCCGCGACGTAGCGAGCAAACCGCTTGATCTCGGCGGCCTGGTCGTTCGCTGTCCGCACGTGCGTTCGCAGGGCCCGGTTCCAGACGCCGATCGGGTACCAGCTGCTCGCCAGCAGCGGCTGATAAAGTACGTCCCGGTCTGACTTGGGCAGCGAGGTCACCAGCCGCTCCCAGGCTCCGGCGTCGCGGTTCGTGTTGACGAACGACCGGAGGTTGACCAGCAACGTTCCTTTGCACTTGCCGGGCGGGGTCGAGGACTTGCTCTTCGTATCGTGCGTCTTCATCGCGGCGAACCTACGGCGGGGAAGCCCCGGCGAAGCCGAGCCCGATCGCGGGCGGAGGCGCGTGCAACCTCGGGCGGGAAGCTCTTCCCGGGAGCACATCGTCGGGACAACTCCAGGAGTCGTGGTTGTACCTTGCAGGGGAGCGTGAGTCGGGCTCGATGGCAAGAGATGATTAGCGGGAGCAGGCGCGCGACACGAGCCGCCGCGGCCCTGGGCAAGATCACACCGTTGCCCAGCTCTCCTTCCGACCCGAGAGGCCATACCCCCGGGAGGCAGCATCGGCATCGGGGGCAGGAAAAGGTGTAATGCGCATCACGCGCCTTCGCGCGACGGGCTCGACCGGACGAGACGAGCGGACCGCAACCCGGGACGAGCGGACCGCAACCCGGGACGGGCGGACCGCAACCCGGGACGGGCGGCGGGGGTGCTGCGCCTCGCAGTTGCCGTCCTCCGCGAACCTCGGTACCCCTACGCCCATGAGCGAATCCACGACGGGCCGGCCCGCCGCCGGGCACGCGGAGCCGGAGCTGCCGCATATCGACGTAACCGAGCGGGGGGCGCCGCGCGACGGGCGGCCGCAGGTCATCGACCGCCGGCTGTTCATGCAGCTGCTCGTGTTCCGCTGCCCCGGCGCCGCCGATCCGGCGGAGCTGACCGCCGCGGTCGGCCAGGCGCTTTCATCCCAGCGTATCGGCGCGGTCGTCTACGAGGACATCAGCGATCCGCGCGGGATCGCGGTGCTCACGTGGGCGGAGGACCCGGCCGTCTTCGTCCAGACGGTCCGGCCGGCGCTCAACCGCGGCGAGCTCCGCGCCCTGGAGCTTCGCCCCGATTTCACGATGCTGGGGCGCACGTACTCGACCGGCTACGAGCAGGACCTCGACTACTGGCTGCTCCGGCGCCCGTTCGAGACCGTCCTCAACCCCGCCTGGCCCTGGGCGGTGTGGTACCCGCTGCGCCGCAGCGGCGGCTTTGCCAAGCTCGAAGGGCGCGAGCAGGGGAGCATCCTGCGCGAGCACGGCACCATCGGCCGCGCCTACGGCGCACAGGACCTCGCTCACGACGTCCGCCTCGCGTGCCACGGCCTCGACGCCCACGACAACGAGTTCGTGATCGGGCTCGTCGGCAAGGAGCTCCATCCGCTCTCGCACATCGTGCAGGCGATGCGAAAGACCCGGCAGACCGCGGAGTTCATCAGCCAGATGGGCCCGTTCTTCGTCGGCCGCGCCGCCTTCCGCTCCTCCGGCGGCTGAAGGGGCCCGTCAGCCGATGCCGGCGAGGGCCGAGAACGCCCTCGCCAGCGCGTCGAGCCGCGCCGCCGCGCGGGCCTCGACGTCGCCCAGCGGCTCGCCCGCGGCGACCCCCTCGCGCACGTCGAAGTAGAACTTGATCTTCGGCTCGGTGCCGCTCGGGCGCGCGATGATCCGGCTGCCGCCGTCGAGCTCGTACACGAGCACGTTGCTCGGGGGCAGGACGAGCGGCTCGGTCCGGCCGTCGCTCCAGGTGCGCGTGCGCGCCTCGAAATCGCGCCACGCCGTCACCGGGACGCCGCCGATGTCGGCCGGCGGGCTCTTCCGCAGCGCGTCCATGATCGCGGCGATCTTCCCGACCCCGTCGACGCCGCGCAGCGTGTAGGAGCGCTGCCCGCTCACGTAGAGGCCGTGCTTGCGGTGGATCGCCTCGAGCTCGTCGAGCAGCGTCTTGCCCTCGGCCTTGCGCACCGCCGCGAGCTCGGCGAGCACCACCGCGGCGCTGATGCCGTCCTTGTCGCGCACGAGCGGGCCGATCGTGTAGCCGAGCGCCTCCTCGAAGCCGAACACGAAGCGGGCGCCGGTCGAGCGCTCGATGTCCATCGCCCGGTTCGCGATCCACTTGAACCCGGTCAGCGTCTCCTCGTAATGCACCCCGAGCGCCGCGGCGATCACCCCGAGCAGCGGGGTCGAGACGCACGAGGCGAGCACGAGGCGGCGCTCGTTCGCGGCGTTCCCGGCGGGCCCCTCGGTGAGCAGGTAATGGCCGAGGAGCACGCCGACCTGGTTGCCCGTGAGCTGCACGTAGTCGCCGTCAGGGCGCCGCACCGCCACGGCGAGCCGGTCGACGTCCGGATCGTTGGCGAGGACGAGATCGGCGCCCTCCTTCCTCGCGAGGGCGAACGCCAGGTCCATGGCGCCCTTCTCCTCGGGGTTCGGGAATGCGACCGTGGGAAACGCGCCGTCCGGCTCGGCCTGCTCGGGCACGCTCGTCACGCGCGTGAAGCCGGCCTCCGCGAGCGCCTTGCGGACGAGGCGGTTGCCCACCCCGTGCAGCGGCGTGTAGACGATGCGCAGGCTGCGATCGCCGTCGCTCCGCACCGCGACGCCGCGGATCGCGCGGAGGTAGCTCGGCTCGAGCTCCTCGGGGAAGTCGCGCACGAGGCCCTTCTGCCTCGCCTCGTCGAAGGGCATGCGGGGGACCTGGTCCGCCGGCGGCGAGGCGTCGATCGCCGTCGCGACGCCGGTGTCGTGCGGCGGGATGATCTGTGCAGCGTTGTCCCAGTAGACCTTGTAGCCGTTGTACTCGGGCGGGTTGTGGCTCGCCGTCACCATCACGCCCGCGGCCGCGCCGAGGTGGCCGACCGCGAACGCGGCGATCGGGGTGGGGCAGGGGACGGGCGAGAGGTGGCTCGGGATGCCCGCGGCGGCGAGGGCGCAGGCGGTGTCCTCCGCGAACTCGCGGCTCATCCGGCGGGCGTCGTAGCCGACGACGACGCCGGCGCTCCGCGCCTTGTCGCCGAGCGTGGCGAGGAGATGACGGGCGAGCCCGGCGGTCGTCCGGAGGATGACGGCGCGGTTCATCCGGCTCTCGCCGGCGCCGAGGACGCCCCGGAGGCCGGCGGTGCCGAACTCCAGGGGACCGGTGAAGCGCTCGGCGAGCTCGGCGCGGACGCCTTCCTCGCCCGCCCTGGCCGCGTCGATGAGCCGGCGCAGCTCGCTCTGGGTCTCCGGATCGGGGTCGTGGGCGAGCCAGCGCTCGGCGGGCTCGAGGACGAAGTCGTGGCTCACGACATCATCTTTAGTTCAAGCCGGCCGCGGTTTGCACCAGGCGCACGCGCGATTCGGCGCGGGCGGCGAGCGCGGCGCGCTGCCCTGCTCGGGCCGGCGCCGGGTCCGCCCGGGCCGGCGCTATCCGGCCTTCTTGCCGGCGGCGAGCGCCTCGGCAAAGCGCGTGTCGTACTGTCCGCCACGAAAGTCGCCGTCCGCCAGGAGCTGGCGGAGGAATGCGAGGTTTGTCGCGGCGGGCCCCGCCGGGCCGGCGAGCTCGAGCGTCGTCTCGGCCAGCGCCCGGTCGAGGCGGGCGATCGCGTCGTCGCGCGTCGGCCCGTGGGCGACGATCTTGGCGAGCAGCGGATCGTAGAACGGCGTCACCTCGAGCCCCTCGGCGACGCCTGTCTCGATCCGCAGGTCGTCGCCCGCGGCCGGCCAGCGGAGCGCGGTGATGCGGCCGGGCTGGGGGGCGAACTTCTTCGCCGGATCCTCCGCGTAGAGGCGCGCCTCGATCGCGTGGCCGCGGACCGTGTGGCCCAGGACCTCCGGCGCGAGCGGCTCGCCCGACGCGATGCGGATCTGGTGCTCGACAAGGTCGAGCCCGGTGCACATCTCGGTGACGCAGTGCTCGACCTGGAGCCGCGCGTTGACCTCGAGGAAGAAGAGCTCGCCGCCCTCGGCCGCGACGAACTCGACGGTGCCGGCGCCGACGTAGCCGGCGCTGGTCACGACGCGGAGGGCGCTGTCGAGGAGCGTCCTCCGGCGGGTCTCGCCCGCGTCTCCCTGGAAGAACGCGGCGGGCGACGGGGTCTCCTCGATGATCTTCTGGTGCCGGCGCTGCGCGCTGCACTCGCGCTCGCCGAGCGCGACCGCGCCGCCCTGTCCGTCGCAGAGCACCTGCACCTCGATGTGGCGCGGGCGCTCGATGTATCGCTCCATGTACACGCGCGCGTCCCCGAACGCGGAGCGGCCGCGATCCGAGCACGCGGTGAGGGCGCGGGAGAGCTTGCCCGGCTCGGCGACGATCTGCATGCCGATGCCGCCGCCGCCGCCCGCGGCCTTGACGAGCAGCGGGAAGCCGATGCTCTCGGCGGCGCGCTGGGCGGCCTCGGCGTCGGCGGGGTCGATCGGGCCGCCCGTGCCCGGCGGCGGGAAGACGTCGGCCCCGCGCGCGTGATCGCGCGCGAGGATCTTGTCGCCGAAGGCGTGGAGCACCGCGGGCGGCGGGCCGATGAACGTGATGCCGGCGGCGAGGACCGCCTCGGCGAACGCCTGGTTCTCGCTGAGCAGCCCGTACCCGGGGTGGATGCCGTCGGCGCCCGTCGCGCGCGCCGCCTCGACGATCGCATGGATGACCAGGTAGCTGTCCCGGACCGGCGGCGGCCCGATGCGCACCGCCTCGTCGGCCATCGCGACGTGCGGCGCGCCCGCGTCCGCGTCGGAGTACACGGCGACCGTCGCGATCCCGAGCCGTTTGCAGGTCCGGAGGACGCGGCAGGCGATCTCTCCACGGTTGGCGACGAGGATCTTCTTCAACACGGCCGACAGCTACGCCCCCGCGCGGCGGGGCGTCAAGGCGCGCGCGGCAGGCCGCGGCCCCTCATGCGCTGCCGGACGGGCGCTGACGGCCGCGCCTGACGAACGGCCGCTCCGGCTCGCTGCCGGACGCGCGGGCCGGACCGAGCGCCCGCGCGATCAGCCCAGCGCGCGCCGCACCTTCGGCTTGGCGCCGAGCAGCACGAGCTGGCCGCACGCCGCCGAGACGTCGTCGCCCCGCCGCCTGCGCACGAAGCACGAGTATCCCGCCTGGGTGAGCACGTCCTGGAACGCCGCCACGCGCTCCTGGCTCGGCGGACCCAGCGAGGAGGCCTCGAT
>JAICEP010000592.1 GCA_025924095.1 Sorangium sp. | reverse complement strand
CAACAAGGCCCAGCAGGACGCTTTCCTCCCGCACGTCGAGGACGGGACGATCACCCTGATCGGGGCGACCACCGAGAACCCATCGTTCGCGGTGAACGCGCCGCTCCTCTCCCGCTGCAAGGTCTTCCGCCTCCAGGGCCTCGACGCCCCGGAGCTCGTCGAGCTCCTGCGCCGCGCCATCGACTCGCCCACCGGGCTCGCCGGCGCGGTCGCGGCCGACGACGACGCGCTCTCGGCGATCGCGGCGCTCGCGCAGGGCGACGCGCGCAGGGCGCTCACCACGCTGGAGGTCGCCGCGGACGAGGCGGTGCGCGCGGGCGCCGCCACGATCACGCGCGAGCTCATCGCCGGCGCGAGCGAGCACAAGACGCTGCTCTACGACAAGGCCGGCGAGGAGCACTACAACGTCATCAGCGCCTTCATCAAGTCGATGCGCGGCTCCGATCCCGACGCCGCCGTCTACTGGCTGATGCGCATGATCGAGGCCGGCGACGACCCGCTCTTCCTGCTGCGCCGGATGATGATCTTCGCCTCCGAGGACATCGGCAACGCCGACCCGCGCGCCCTGGAGATCGCCGTCGCGGCGGACGCCGCGTTCCGGCGGATGGGGATGCCGGAGGGCCTCTACCCGCTCACGCAGGCGGCGCTGTACCTCGCCACGGCCCCGAAATCGAACGCGTGCAAGTCGGCCTGGCAGTCGGCGCAGGCCGCCGTACGCGAGCACGGCGCGCTGCCGGTCCCGCTCACGCTGCGCAACGCCGTCACGCGGCTGATGCGCGACGAGGGCTACGGCGAGGGCTACCGCTACGCGCACGACGAGCCGGGCGGCGTCGCGGTGGGCGAGGCCTACCTGCCCGAGCCGATCGCCGGCAGCCGGTTCTACGAGCCGACCGACCGCGGCTACGAGCGGACGATCGGCGAGCGCCTCCGCCGGATCCGCGGCGAGGGCGGGGGAGAGGGCGGCTGAGGCGCGGCGCGATCCCCGCCGCGCGCCGCCCTCATGGCGTCACGCGTCGCCGTCGCCCTCGAGCGCCTGCTGGAGCTCGCTCAGCGCGTGCTGATCTCCCTTGCTGCGCGCGACCCCGATGCCGTCGCTCAGCCAGGAGCGCCCCTCGTCGCGGCGGCCTGCCTTCACAAGCATCGTCCCGCACATGAGGTACATCGGCACGTAGCTCGGGTCGATCGCCCGGAGCGCGCCGAACGTGGCGAGCGCCTCGTCGTGGCGTCCCTGCCCCGCGTACTCCAGCGCGAGCGCGTACCAGTGGAACGGGTCCTTCGACCCGCCCTGGGTCATCTTCTCGAGCATCAACAGCCGCTTGCTCACGTCGCCTCCACAACGCCGATGAACGGCAGGTTTCGATAGCGCTCGGCCCAGTCGAGCCCGTAGCCGACGACGAACTTGTCCTCGATCGTGAAGCCCAGGTAGTCGATCGGCACCTCGACCCGCGCGCGGGCCGGCTTGTGCAGGAGCGCGCAGACCTTCACGCTGTTCGGCATCCTCGTGCGGAAGAGCTGGAGCAGGTGCGAGATCGTGAGGCCGGTATCGACGATGTCCTCGATGAGGAGGATGTCCTCGCCCTCGATCGGGCGCGTCAGGTCCTGCGTGATCTGGACGACGCCGGTGGAGGCCGTGCCCTCGCCGTAGCTGCGCACGCCGAGGAACTCGATGCGCACCGGGAGGTCGACGTGGCGCGCGATGTCGGCGGTGAACACGAAGCTCCCCTTGAGCACCGAGACGAGCACGAGCCGCCGCTCCGCGTAGTCCCTGGTGATCTGCGCGCCGAGGTCGCGCACGCGGGCGCCGATCTGCTCGGCGGACAGGAGCGTCCGGACATTCGCCATGGCGCCCGCTAGCATCGCGGCGCCCCCGCCACCAGCGCCGAGGCGCCTCCCTCGTCCCTGCGCGCCGCCGGCCGTTCCCGATCGCGCGCGTTCCAGGTCGCGCGGCCGCTCCGCCGCCCGGGTCGAAAGTGGGTTAATCTCGGCGCCTCCCGCGATGCCGCCCCTTCCTCCGCTTCCTCCGCCCGACGCGCCCCCGCACCTCACCTCGCGCACCCCGCTGGCCGTCCGCTTCTGCGAGACGGATCTGATGGGCATCGTCCACCACGCGAACTATCTCATCTACCTGGAGGCTGGCCGCATCGACTGGCTGCAGCGCCGCGGGATCTCCTACGAGGAGATGGTCCGGCGCGACCTTCACCTCGCTGTCGCGGAGCTGCGGATCAAGTACCGCCAGGCGGCGCGGTTCGGCGACAACCTCGTGGTCGAGACGACCTGCCGCGAGATCCACAGGGTGACCGCGCGCTTCAGCTACCGCGTCCTCCGGGGCGAGGAGGTGATCTGCGACGGCGACATCCTCCTCGCGTGCCTCGGATCGAGCCTCACGCTGACGCGGATCCCGGACGACATCGCCGCGCTCCTGTCGAGCCCCGAGACGACGACCGGCAGCTAGCGGCGGCCGCTCAGCCGCCGTCCGTCGCGCCTGCGTCGGTCCCGCTGCGCACGAGGCGCGCCGGCATCTCGACCGTCTGCGGCGGCTCGATGCTCTCGCCGAGGAACGTGCGCCACTGGACGACGTAGCGCCCGCGCAGCGGCCCGGCGACGTAGCGCTCGCTCATCGGAGGCACCGCGACCGCGGGGATGCCGTCGACGAGCAGGTAGAACAGCGCGTCGGTCTGATTGACCGCGACGAAGCCCTCGCCGGGCGCGCCCGGGTCGACGCTCGCGGGCAGCGGGAGCGGCTCTGCCCGGATGGCGGCGAGCTCGTCGCGCGTCAGGAAGACGCCGCCCTGCGCCGACGGGAGCCCCGCGGCGGCGTACGCCGCGCTCGGGGGCGGCATGAGCATGTCGGTCGAGATCAGGTCGGTGCGCCGGTCGGCCGACGTGACCTCGAACGCGACGCCGCCGCCGCTCTGCCAGGCATAGCTCGCATAGAGCGGCACCTCGCCGGCCACGCACTCGGGCGACTTCGGGTCGACGCCGAGGATCTCCAGCAGCGCCCGGCAGAGCAGGGGCCCCCCTTCGCCGGCCTCGGGCACCCTGCCGAGCTCGAGGTACAGCGCGCCGAGGCTCCCGTGCATCTCGATCTTGCGGACGTCGATCTCGAGCCGCTTGCCTTCGCCGACCGGACGCGCCGAGCCGGCCGACAGCGGCGTCACGTCGACGCGCCGCTCGCCGAGCAGCGTGCGGAGCGCCCCCGGCGGCACGACGCGGTACTGGGTCAAGGCCGGCCAGAGCAGGACCTCCCCGTGGACGTCGTGGCGGGCGCGGAGCTCGGAGCCGGGGGGCAACGGGAGCGCCCGCGACGTGAACTGGACCCGCATGCGCCCCGTCTCGGCGAGATCGACCTTCCACGTCAGCTCGGTGAGCCGCTGCGCCGCGTGGATCCCGGCGGCCGCCACCTCGGGCGCCTTGGGGGGCTGCGGCACGTCGCGCCAGCGGAAGGCCGCCGCGAGCGTGACGCCCGGGAGCTCGCGGGACGAGAGCGTGTCCTCCGGCAGGGGGGTCGCGGGCGGCAGCGGCAGCGGCGATTGCTGGCTCGCCTCGGACATGATGAGCCGGCCGTAGTCGTCCGACACGAGCTTCGCGCTGGCCTCGGCCGCCGAGGCGTCGAGCAGGTCCGGCGTCTCGTTCGCGAGCGGCGCGGGGAGGATCCTCGCGTTCGGGCTCGCCCCGGCCTCCACGAGGTCGGCGGGCTGGTGGCGCGACGGCTCGCACCCGGCGGCGGCGAGCAGCAGGCCGACGGCGGCGATGCGCGCGCGGATCACGGCACCCGCTCGAAGGTGTGGATCACCTGCACCCGCCGATCGAGCGGCGGCGGGTCGGGCGCGTACTGCGTGTCCACGAAGACCGCGGTGCAGCGGGGATGGCAGGCCACGAGCAGGTTGCAGTTCGCCGCCTCGTTGTCGAACGCCGCGATGACGCGCCCGAGCCGGGAGAGCCGCGGGGCGACGCTCCGCTTGAACTCGGTGTCAGGCATCTCGAACCTCGGCTTCACGACGAGCTCCGTGCCGATGACCCCGATGGGGAAGCCGAGGTCGCGCAGGCTCGCGAAGGAGCCGAGCGCCATGTTCGGGAGGTCGCGCCCGGTGAGGTACACGAGCGTCGCCCCCGCCGCGTGGCAGTCGCGCGCGTACTGGCTCGCGCCCGGCACCTCGACGTCGTGCCGGATGTGCGGATCGTTGAAGAAGCGGGCCTTCCAGAACTCGAAGGCGTGCAGGTGGAGCGACTCGTCGTCGACGCCGAGCCGGCGCAGGTTGTCCTGGAACCCGTACCCGATGCCCTCGGGCGCCGCGCGCTCGAGGAGGGCGGCCGCGTGCGGGTGCTTGCGGCGCCACTCCTCCGCGAGCTCGTGGAGGATCGCGACCACCCGCGGCCGGTTGTCCATGAGGGTGCCGTCGAGATCGAAGACGACCACGGGAGGCCCCTCCGACCGGTCAGCCGCCCGCTCGACGACGGAGTTCAGGAGCCGCGTCCGCTCGAGGGGGACGAGGCGCTTCTCGTGGAACAGCGTGCTCAAGGTCGTCGCGCCGCGAAGGAGCGCGTCTTCCGCGCGGCTCCTCCGGCGGAACCCTAGCGCGAACTCGCCCTCCCCAGAAGCGGCGGCATCCATCCCCCTGGCCGGAGCTCGCTATGTCCGTAAGTGTGCAGAAACATCCTACATTGTTGGCCACGCCGTTCCGTTTTTCGTAGCATTTTCCACACCGGGGACCCCGAGACCCCCCGAAGGAAGGCCCATGCAGAACCGCATCATGACCGCTCTGGCCCTGGCGATGGCGCTGACCGCTGTGTCGGGCTGCTCGAAGACCCCTCGCGATCGTCTTCAGGGGCGCTGGTATGGCGACTCCATCGAGAACGCCCCCGTTGAACAGCTCACGAAGGCGACCGGATGGGTCAAGGGGACGGCGCTCGAGTTCAACGGCAGCAAGGTCACGGTGACCGTGCCTGCGGAGACGCCGCGCAGCGGCACCTTCAAGGTGGCCAAGGCGGAGGGCGATCAGGTGACCGTCGCGTTCCTCCGTCCCGAGGGCGGGCTCGATCAAGCGGAGTTCCGCTTCGCCACGGATCACACGCTGCGCTGGGAGATCGGCGACGGCCGCGCGATCGTGCTGGCCAAGGCGAAGAACTGAGATCGGGTGGCGCGCGCCGCCGCGCCGCCACGCCGCCACGCCGCCGCGCCCCCTCCTGAGCCGCTGCCGGGCACCTCGGCCGGCCGAGGGCCCTGCCGCGCGGCCGCCTACCGCCGTACCCGCT
>JAICEP010000591.1 GCA_025924095.1 Sorangium sp. | reverse complement strand
GGTGATGGTGGGGAAGTCGACGTCGGGGAACTGGCTGATGCCGATGCGCGACACGGCCACGAGGCCGAAGACGACGGTCGCCGCCATCAGCATCCAGGCGAAGACCGGCTTCCTGAGGCACGCTTCGGTGAGGCTCACGGCGCGCTCCGCGTCGAGCTGGCGGGGGAGGTCGCCGGCGCCGAGCCGGCCGGCGCCGCCGATGAGCTCGCGGGTAAGGTCGGCGGCGGCGAGCCGGCCGATGACCCAGGCGGCGAGCCGGCGCCTTCCCCTTCCCTGGCGTGCCCCGCGGCCTGGCCTTCGGGCATGCTGCCGGGCTGCGCGGCGCGGACCTGGGAGCCGTCGCGCAGCGCCTCTGCGCCGCGCACCACAAGGCGCTCCCCCACGGAGAGCCCCGACTTGACCTCGACGCGCCCGTCCGCCGTGCGCAGCCCCAGCGAGAGCACGCGCTCGCGCGCGGTGGTGCCGTCGACCACGTAGGCGAGGAACCCGCGCTCGCTCGGCCGCACGGCGGTCTGCGGGATCACGGGCGCCTCGCCGCTCGCGCCCACGGGCACGGTCACCTCGGCGAAGGTGCCGGGGCGGAGCAGCTCCTTGCCCTCGCCCTGCACCTCGCCGGTCACGGCGACCATGCGCGTCGCGGGATCGGCCGCGTCGGCGACGTGCGTGAGCTCCGCGGTGTAGGCCCGCGCGTCGCCCTTCACCGTGAAGCGCGCCTCCATGCCGGTCCGGACGCGCGCGGCGTCGGCGGCGGGGATCTGGAAGCGGAGCAGGAGCGGGTCGCGGCGGAGGAGCGTCGCGAGCACCGTGCCGACCGCCACGTGCTGGCCGGTCTGCACGGTGCGCGTCTGGATCTTCCCCTGGATGGGCGCGCGCACGTACGCGTCGCGCAGGTTGAGGAGCGCCTGGTCGACGGCGACCTTCGCCTCGGCGACCTGCGCGGCGGTCGTCGCCGACCTGGAGCGCCACGACGCGACGTCTTCCTTGCTGAAGACGCCCTCGGCGCCCTCGGCCTCGCGCCGCTCGAGGCCCGAGGCGGCCTCGGCCTGCGTGGCGGTCATGCGATCGAGCGTCGCGCGCGCGGCGCGGACGGCGAGGTTGTACCGGGCCGGATCGATCTCGACGAGCACCTGCCCCGCCTTGACCTCGTCGCCCTCCATGAACCGCACCGTCTCGACGACGCCGGCGACGCGCGCGGTGAGCTGCACCTGCTCGAACGCATCGACCGAGCCGACGGCGGGCACGGCGTACTCGACCCGCTCCGCCGCGACCTGCGCGATCTCGACCGGGAAGCTCATCCCCTGCTTCCCTGGCCTGCGCCCCTGCTCGGGCGAGGCCTCCTCGCCCTTCTTGCAGGCCGGAGAGCCGATGAAGACAAGGCCCGCCACGAGGGCGAGCGCGGCGACGCGAAAAGGTTGGAGCGCCATCGAGTTGGAGGAGTAGCGCAACTCGCGGCCCAGCGCGCGTGCTTCGGCGGGGCGGCGTGCCGGGCGTGCCGCGTCACGCCGGCCACAAGGCGCCTCGGAGGGGCGCGGCGCTCCCTACAACTTGCGCTCCGGCTTTCCCGTGCTCGGCGGTGGAGCCCCGCGCTTCGCGCTCCCGCCTCGCGGCGCCGGTAGAGCGCTTCCGGAGGAGGTCGCCACCGGGCTCGAGCTCACCGCAGCCGGTGGCGCCGCCGGCGGCCAGCGCGTGCACCGGTAGTCCCCGAGGACGATGTGCTCGCGCCGGCACCGGACCGAGATGTCCTTGCCCCGCACGGCGAGTTGGAAGCTCCGGCCGAGCGAGCTGCGCACGGAGCTCATCAAGAGCTCGTCACACGATTTGCTGACGGATCTGAGGTCCTCCGATCCCAGCTTCGCCGCCGGCGAGCTCCCGTCAATTGCAGGGAGGGCAGTCCCCGTCGCAGTCGACGTCTTCCTCTTCCCCATTCCGCCGGCCGTCGCTGCACGTGCGCGGCTGACACGTGCCAGCGAAGCAAATGCCACTCTCGCAGTTCTCGTTGGCCCGACACTTGTACCCGTCTGCACAAGGGTAGCAACCGTAGCCACAATCCACGTCGGACTCGTTACCGTTCTGCACGCGATCAAGACACCTGTCCACCGAGCATGTCCCGTCTTGCCCGCACACACCCGTGAGGCAGTCGTACTTGTTCTTGCACGGCCGCGTTATCCTGCATGGATCACAATGACCGCCGCAATCCATGTAAGTCTCCCCAAAATCGGGATCGAGCATGCCGTTCTTGCACTCGAGGGGAATACAGTCCCCGAGGAGAGAGCAGAACAGCGTCGAGTCAGCGCAGTCCGCATCGTACAAACATGTAACCTCCTGTCCACTGCCATCGCAGAACCCAGAGCCGGAGGGCGCGGGGGAAGGCGCTACATACTTGCTGACGGGCCCCGTCGGATCACACACGTCATCGGTGCACGGGTTGCCATCGTCCCACACGTCATTCGGGTCGCGCTCGGCGACGCGTCGCCCATCATGGCAGCGGGTGATCTCACAGTCGCCTCGATACTGGCTCCTCGATGTCTCAAGCAGCTCGATCTCGCAGGCGCCTTCGATGCAAGCCATCATCCCGCATCTCGGGTCCATATCATAAGGAAATTCACAATCCGCTGCGGTTCTGCATTCCGGTGGTGGCGTGTAGGGGGGCGGTGGAGTGTCCGAGCAAGCGAGCCAGGACGAGGCGACGATGAGCGCCGCGAATGCCGCGGCGAAGCTTCCAGGTCTCTTCATGATCCCTCGTGTCAGATATCCGGGCGGTCGATGTACAGCGGGCACGAGAGGCAGGGGCCGCCGCAATCGCGACCAGCCTCGTCGCCATTCATCACTCCATCGCTACAGGTCGCCTCGCGGCACACGCCGTCCACGCACACGCCGCTCTGGCACGACTCGTGTGAGCTGCACCGCTCTCCTGAGTCACAGGCGGGGCACGATGGGGCGCCACAATCCACGTCCGTCTCCGCTCCGTTGAGCACACGATCGCCGCAGCGCGCGTGCGCGCACGTCCCGTCCTCGGCGCAGATTTGCTCGACGCAATCGTCGTCGCTGTCGCACGGCTGTCCGGATTCGCAGGGATCGCAGGGGCCGCCGCAGTCGAGCGCGGTCTCTCCGGAGGACACATCCAGGATGCCGTTCTCGCACCATTCATGGACGCACCTGCCGGACGCGGAACATGCATAGGATGGGTTTCCACAGTCCTCATCTCGTAGACAACCAACCCACTTGCCACCCTTGCAATATCCCGACGTCTCCGGCGATGCCCCGGTCGGCTGAGGCAGGTGCGAGCCAGCTCCGTCTGTGCAGCCGTCGATCGTGCACTCGTTGCCGTCGTCGAAGACGTCGCTCCCTGAATGCTCGACCCGGATCTCCCCTGCATCTCCGCATTTGACGATACGACAGTCGCCAGGGAGCTGGTGGTCGAGCTGCTCGCGCAGGGCCAACCTGCAGACTCCGGCGACGCACAGAGCCTGACCGCACCGTGGATCCACGGGTCCCAGGCAGTCCCGAGTCGCCTCGCAGCGCGTGGCGTTGCACTCGCCGACGGGCCGGCACGCCCGATTGCAGGGATCGCCCTCTTCCTCCCTGGCGCCAGGCTCACAGCAGCTCACCTCCTCGGGATCCGAGCACCGGCAGCGCCCGTCGATGCACTGCGTTCCGGTCTCCTCGGGCGCGCATTCCTTCGTTGAGTCGCAAGGAGGATCCTGCTCCACGTCGACGTAGGCGTCACCGCTGCAGGCCGCCCAGAGGACACCTGCCAGGAACACCGCGCAGGAGGCACACAGGTGCCGCTTCCACATGCGCGCCACGATACCAGTCGTCCTCGTGCAGCGGACAGGGAGATCCGGAGCAGGTGTGGAAACGCGAGTGTAGATAGCATTACGTTGAGTGCGCCAAAATTCTCTACAAAAATGGATCAACGCTCCTGAAAATGAACCCGGCGCCGCGCTCGGGAGCACGCCGGTGCGAGGTGGGGCGCTACCACGAGAAGGAGAGCTCGGCGCCGGGGGCGGCCCCGACGGCCCCCACGCGGACCTTCGCCTCCGGCGCGAGCAGGAACCCCGCGGCCACGGCGCCGCCGGCTGAAAGGCCGGCCCCGAGGAAGGCGCCCACCGACAGGGCCGTGAAGGTCCTCGTGCGCCCGTCGGCCTCGGCGTGGGCGTCGCAGGCCGGAAACCCCGGCCGGCAACGGAAGACCTCCCGGTGCGCCCGGGCGAAGGCGGCGTCCCGGTCGCCGGCCGCGTCGTTGGCCTCCGCGACCGAAACGCCCCCGACGACGCCGAGGACGACCGATGTGGCCGCGAGCCCGCCCACGGTCCACCAGCGCAGCTCGGGGCCGCGCGTAGACCGAGGCGGCGCCGCGCCGGGCAGATCGCCTGCCGTGCTCGCCCGGGGTCGCGCGAGCGCCTCCGCTCCGGCGCGCTGGAGCACAAGCCATACGGTCCGCTCGCCGCCCGCGTCGACGGCGGCAGGCACCTCGACCTGCCTCCCGGCGAGCTGCGCGCTCGCGCGGTGCTGGCCGGGCGCGACGTACACCGGGCGCGGGAGCGGGGAGACGCCGACCTGCCGCCCGTCCACGAGCACGGCAGCGCCCGGCTCGCTCGCGCGCACATCGAGCGCCCCGACGTGCCGTCGCGCCTCGGCGAAGTTGGCGCGCGCCAGGTCGTAGCTCTCCTTGAAGCCCGGCGGGACCCAGATCTTCGGCGCCTCGGGGGTGCCGACCATGTCGAAGTAGATCGAGAGGAACTCCGCCGCCCTCGGGAACTCGCGCAACCGGAACGACAGCATCCCCACGCGGAACGCGTCGGAGGCGCTCCTCGTGAGCCGCCAGAGCGTCAGGTGGATGTCGCGCGCGTCCGCGATTCGCCCCTGGTCCACGAGCCGCTTCGCCTCGTCGAGCATCTCCTGCTCCGGTCCGGTCGGCGGCGGGCGCCGCGGGAGCGGCTCTGCCTCCGCCGCCGCCGGGCCCCATAGCAACAGCAGGACGGCGGTGATCGGGCTGTGCAGCGAGCGTCGCATGGTCTCGTCTCCCGAGCGTCTTCCGCGCAACCGGCGCCCTGTGCAGTTCGCGAGGAGCTCGCAGGCGCCCTGTCGCTCGACCCGGCGTCGACGACCCGCACCGAGAGCCGCCCAACGCGATCTCCCGCCCTCGACAGGCCTCTCTTAGCAGAGATCGACGCGCGGTTGCGCTCGAAGCGCGCGGGAAAGCAGACGTCGCGCGCGTCACATGCATTACGTCGAGCGCGTTTCAATTCTC
>JAICEP010000590.1 GCA_025924095.1 Sorangium sp. | reverse complement strand
GATCTCTCCAGCCTCCGGGCTCGCCGCAACTGACGCCGGCCCCCTGTCACCCGGACCGCGACGGCGCCACGGATCGGCCCATGTCATTGCAGACCAAGAAGACGTCTATCGGCCTCTCCAGCAACAGCAGGCCGAAGAACAAGAACAAACGACACCACTGGAAGCGCTACCGCGGCCAGGGCAAGTCGCATCACGGGTAGCCGCTCCGGCGAGCTCCGCGGCTCGCCCGCGGCGACGGCACCCCCCTCGTTCCTGCGCGCCCCCCCGTCCCCTCACGATCGCGACCTGCTCCCCCATGCGCCCGCCGCCTGTCCCACGAGCGCGGCGGCCGCCACCGCGGCGCGCGCCCGCAGCGTCGCCCGGGGCAGGCGCGGCTCGATCGGCGGCGCCACGAACGCCTCCAGCCAGGCCTCGGCCGGCGGCCGCGCCAGCACCCCGCCGAGGTCGAACAGCGAGAGATCCCGGACGCCGGCCGCCTCCGCGACGGCCACGTCGTCGCGGAGCTCGGCGACAGAGCGGTAGACCGGCTCGTCGCCGAGCGCCCCCTTCCCCACCGCGCCCACCGAGACGCCGGCCCTCGGACCGAACCGCCGGGCGGCGGCGCGGCACCCCAGGGCGAGCAGCGCGACAGCGTCGTCCCGGCCGAGCGCGCCGCGCGAGTAGCCCTCGAGCAGCGAGGTGTACAGCATCGCGCTGACCCGCCCCCACGGCGGCGCCGACACGGGCGTCCCGAGGATCCGCTCCCAGCCGCCCGCCGGCCCGTCGGCCAGGACGAGCGGCACGATCGCGGCCGAGGTCGCCACCCCGCGCGCGTGGATCGCGCCCGCCACCTCGACGTACGCGCGCTGCGCGTCGCGCCACCGCGCGCCCCGCTCCCCCGGGCGCTCCCGCGCTCCGCGGGGGCCGCCGCCGAGCAGATCGAGCGCGCCGCGGCCGCCCGCGAGCGCCCGGCGCACCTCCTGGATCGGCGGAGGTCGCGGGCGTCGAGCGCGTCGAGCAGCCGCGCGACGAACCCGCCGAACGCCGCCGCGTTGCCGGCGCTCGCCCACCGCCCGTCCTCGTCCGCGATCATCGGCCACACAGCGACCGCCACCCCCGCGTCCGCGCACGCCGCCGCGAGCTCCGGCAGGCCCGCGGCCGTCTCCGGCCGCACGGCGACCGCGAGCTCCAGCGCGTACCGCCGGAGGAGCGCGAGCGTCCCAGGCGCACGCACCGCCTCGAGCGGCAGGAGCTCGCTCCAGATCCGGCGGCGCGGCGTCACGCCCGCCGCCCGCGGCGCGGCGGCGGCTGGACGCCCGCGACCCCTGCGCCGCCCGCGCCCCGGCGACGCCGTTTCCTTCCGAACCCCCGGCAACCGCCGCTACACTCGCGCTTCATGAAGATCCTCTACGGCGTCGTCGGCGAAGGGATGGGGCACGCCATGCGCTCGCGCGTCGTCATCGAGCGCCTGCTCGAGCTGGGACACGAGATCGAGATCATGGCGTCCGGCCGGGCGACCGACTTCCTGTCGAAGCGCTTCGCCGGGGTGAACCGCATTCACGGGCTCCACATGATCTACGAGGAGAACCGGGTCCGCCGCGGCAAGACGCTCTGGTCCAACGTGCTCTCCGGCGCGACGGGCACGCCGAAGAACATCGCCGCGTACTTCGAGCTCATCAAGGACTTTCGCCCCGAGCTCACGATCAGCGACTTCGAGTCGTGGACGTACCTCTACGCCAAGCTCCACCGGCTGCCGATCCTCTCGATCGACAACATGCAGATCATCAACCGGTGCACCCACGACCCCGAGATCGTCGCCGGCCACGAGGCGGGCTTCCAGCTCACGCGCGCGTTCGTGAAGAGCAAGCTGCCGTTCTGCAAGCACTACGTCATCGCCACGTTCTTCCGCCCCCCGGTCCGCAAGCAGGAGACGACGCTCGTGCCGCCGATCCTCCGGCCCGAGGTCGTCGCCGCGAACCGCCGCCCCGGGGAGCACCTGCTCATCTACCAGACCGCCGAGGGGAACGAGGCGCTCGCCGAGACGCTCGCCAGGACGGGGCTCGAGTGCCGCATCTACGGGATGCGCCGGAGCATCACCGAGGAGCAGGTCGAGGGGAACCTGCGCTACCGCCCCTTCAGCGAGGAGGGCTTCATCGACGACCTCGCCTCGTGCCGCGCCGTCATCGCCGGCGGAGGGTTCACGCTGATGGGCGAGGCGGTCTACCTGCGCAAGCCGATGCTCGCCGTCCCCCTCGGCCGCCAGTTCGAGCAGGTGCTCAACGCCCGCTACCTCGAGCGCGAGGGGTTCGGCCGCGCCGCCGATTCGCTCGACGACCCGGCGGTCATCGCGGACTTCGTGAAGGCCATCCCCGGCTGCGAGGAGAAGCTCGCCGGCTACTCCCAGGACGGCAACCGGCGGCTGTTCGAGGTGATGGACGAGCTGCTCGACCGCGCGCACGCCGGCGTGCTCTGAGCGCGGTCCGCGGCGGCGCGCCCCCTCGAAGCACGCCGCCTCCGCCGAGACCTGCCCTACTTCGGCCTGCAGCCCTTGAGGCTCGACCCGGAGACGCCGTTGCACTCCTGGTCCGCGGAGCAGTCCGTCTGCTCGACGCACGTCTTCAGGCACTCGAGCGCCGCGCTGTCGTCGGGCTTGCCGCAGATCGACCCGTCCTCGCACTCGCCGTCCACGCCCTCCTCTTCGCACGCCTCGCCGAGCGCCGCTTCGCCGCTACAGCCCCAGGCGAGCAGCGCCCCGACGACGAGCCCCATCCCGATCCACGTGGTTTTCATGCCATGACCTCGCATTGTTACATCACAACTGCTCACGACAGAGGTGCATGCGACCGCCGCGCCGCCGCGCCGCCGCTGGCGACCTGCGCGAACGATGCGTCGTCCTTCCTGGCCCCCTCCGACCGTCTCCGGATACTACCGCGCGTTGCGGCTCTTCGCGCCCTGGCGCTGGCTCTGCGACGCCGAGGCGGTCTCCTCGATCCGGACGAGGACGGCGGTGATGTTGTCGCGGCCACCGTTCTCGTTGGCGCAGTCGATGAGCTTGCCGCACGCCTCGGTGAGCACGGCGTTCTCCTCGATGATGCGCGCGATCTCGAGATCGTCGACGAGCCCGTGGAGGCCGTCGGAGCAGAGGAGGAACACGTCGCCGGCCTCGACGCTCTCGGCGCGCAGGTCGACGTCGACGCTGGGGCTGATGCCGAGCGCGCGTGTGATCACGTTGCGGGGCAGGTACGCGAGGTCGCTCTCGGTGAGGTCGGGCCGCTCGAGGAGCGCGTCCGCGATGAGCGAGTGGTCGCGGGTCAGCTGCGCGAACTCGCCCCCGCGGAGCAGGTAGCAGCGGCTGTCGCCGGCGTGCGCGACGTGGAGCTTCCGCTCGCGCGGCGCGAACGCCGCGGCGACGACCGTGGTGCCCATGCCGCGGTAGAACCGCGAGTCGTCGGCGTGCGCGAAGATGCGCGCGTTCGCGTACGTCACGGCGGCGCGGAGCCTGTCGCCGGTCGACGCCTTGCGGCGCTTGCCGTTCGCCTCGCGGAAGTAGCCGGCGATGGCGCTGGCGGCGATGCGGCTCGCGACCTCGCCCGCCTCGTGCCCGCCCATGCCATCCGCGACGACGTAGACGTTGAACTCGGGGAGGAGGATGTATCGGTCCTCGTTGTGGACCCGCTCCCTGCCGACGTCCGATAGCCCTGCCGCGGTGGCGCGCATTCGCCCCGAGTCTAGACGACGCTTGGCCTCGCAGGGAACTGGGTTAATCTCCCCCGCCATGCCCGACCTGGTGATCGACAACCCGTATACCCTCGAAGAAGCCGTCCGCCGGCCTCTCGCCGGCGAGACCGAGGTCGACCGGCTCCTCGACGCCGCGACCGCCGCCGCGCGGAGCTCCTCGCGCACATCCATCGCCGAGCGCGCCGCCCTGTGCCTGCGCGCGGTCGAGCGCATCGAGGCCAGCGCGCCCTCGATCGCCGCCGACATCACCCGCATGATGGGCAAGCCCCTGCGTCAATCCCGCAATGAAGTCGCGGGGATGGCCAAGCGAGCCCGGCACATGATCTCGATCGCGGAGGGCGCGCTCGCCGAGGTGGTCCTCCCGGAGCTCCCGGGGCTGGAGCGGCGGATCGTGCGGGCGCCGCTCGGTGTGGTGTTCAACCTCCCTGCCTGGAATTACCCGCTCCTCACGGCCGTGAACGTGGTCATCCCCGCGGTGCTCTCGGGCAATGTCGTGCTGCTCAAGCACTCGCCGCGCTCGCCGCTCTGCGGGGAGCACTTCGCGGCCGCGTTCGCCGAGGCCGGCGCCCCGCCCGGCCTCGTCCAGGCCTTCCACTGCGATCACGCCACGTCCGAGCGCATCGCGTCGGACCCGCGCGTGAGCTTCGTGGCGTTCACCGGTTCCGTCGAAGGCGGACGGAGGATCTACGCGGCCACGTCGAGGAAGGTGGCCGTCGACGCCGGCCTGGAGCTCGGTGGGAAGGACGGCGCCTATGTCGCAGCCGACGCGGACCTCGAGAAGGCCGTGGACGGGATCGTCGACGGCGCCTGCTACAACGCCGGACAGAGCTGCTGCGCGGTCGAGCGCGCGTATGTTCACCGCGATCTCTATCCGAGGTTCGTGGAGGCCGCGCTGGAGCTGATGAAGGGCTACGTCCTCGGCGATCCGACCGACGAGCGCACGAACCTGGGTCCGATGGCGCAGCCGCACGCGCCGGCGTTCCTGGAGGCGCAGGTGAATCAGGCGCTGTCGCGGGGCGCGCGGGCGCTCTGCGGCGGCCGGGCGACGCAGGTCGACGGGCGCGGGCGCTTTTTCCAGCCGACGCTGCTTGTCGACGCGGCGCCGGATCTCGACGTGATGCGCATCGAGTCGTTCGGGCCGGTGCTGCCGATCGTGCCCGTCTCGTCGGACGAGGAGGCGCTGGCGCTGATGAACGACAGCGATCTCGGCCTCACCGCGTCGGTCTGGACGCGGGATCGCGAGCGCGCGGCGCGGCTCGCGCGCGAGCTCGAGGTCGGCACGGTCTTCATGAACCAGTGCGACACCCTGGATCCGGCGCTCCCGTGGACGGGCGCGAAGAACAGCGGCAAGGGCGCGACGCTCTCGACGCTCGGGTTCCTGCACCTGACGCGGCCGAAGTCGATCAACTTCAAGATCGGCTGAGGGCCCCGGCGCGCGGCGCAGGTGCGCTGCGGGGCGCCCGCGCCCGGCGCCCGGTTCGACGAGCGCGCAGGGGGGATCGTCGTCGTTCGGCCTTGCCATGCGCCACGGTCGTGGGGATATCCGGG
>JAICEP010000589.1 GCA_025924095.1 Sorangium sp. | reverse complement strand
GCGCTGTCCCTCGGGCGCGCCCGCGAGGCGTCGTCAGCGGCCCTCCGGAGAGCCCGTCGCGCCGGGATCGCTCGGCTCGCCCTGGACGCGCAGCGACGCGCAGAGGTCGACGAGCGGCTGCGGCTTGTCGAAGTGCCACCCCTGCGCGTAGTGGATGCCCATCGTCGTGAGCAGATCGGCGATCTCCTTGTTCTCCACCTGCTCGGCGACGGTCTTGATGCCGAGCGTGTCGCCGATCCGCTGCACCGACTCGACGATCGCGCGGTGGAGCGTGTTGTCCTGCAGATCGCGCACGAACATGCCGTCGATCTTCACGTAGTCGACCGGCAGGCTCTCCAGGTAGCCGTACGACGCGTGCCCGCTGCCGAAGTCGTCGATCGCGAACCGGCACCCCATGGCGCCGAGCTCCTGCATGAACCACAGCACCTCGCCGAGGTTGGCGAGCGCCGCCGTCTCGGTGATCTCGAAGCAGATCTTGCTCGGCGGCACCTGCGCCCGGTGCAGCTGCTCGACGAGGAAGTCGAGCAGGCCCTCGCGCAGGAGAGACACGCCCGACAGGTTGATCGAGCACGTGTCGAGGCGCCGGAGCGCGTGCTGCGGCATCGCGCCGATCAGCCGGAACGCCTGCCGCGCGACGTAGCGATCGATGACGTGGATCAGGCCGCTCTGCTCCGCCGCCTGGATGATGCCCACGGGCGAGTAGAGCCGGCCGTCCTCGCCGAGCTGCCGCACGAGCACCTCGAAGTGCGCGCCGTGGGGGCTGGGCGCCGCGCCCGGCATGACGAGCGGGTGGATGCCCTGCGAGTAGAGCCGCAGCCGCCCCTCGGCGAGGTGGCGCTGCAGGCTCGCGACCCACTGCATCGAGCGCCGGCTCGTCGTCATCTGCTGGTCGTCGAGGTAGACCTGCAGCCGCCCGCGCCCGTTCTCCTTCGCGATCCGGCACGCGTGATCGGCGGCGCCGAGCACATCGACCGCCCGCTCGAAGTGGGGCGTCAGCACCACGAGACCGATGCTGGCGCCGATCGAGAACGTCTTCTCCGCCCACCCGAACCGGAACTCGAGCAAGCAGATCTGCAGATCGCGCGCGATCCGCTCCGCCTCTCGCTCGCTCTTGTTCGCGAGCAGCAGCACGAACTCGTCGCTGCCGATGCGCCCGGCCGCGTCCTGCGGCCCGACGATCTCGTGCACGCGCGTCGCGACCCACTGGAGCAGATCGTCCCCCGCCTCGTGCCCGCAGGTCGCGTTGACGAGGCGGAAGCGATCCAGGTCGATGTAACAGAGCGCGTACGGCGTCCCCGTCTTCCTGCAGTCGTTGAGCGCCTCCTCGATGCGATCGATGATCGCGTACCGGTCGAGGAGGCGCGTCAGCGCGTCGTAGCGGGGCTTGGCCGGGTGGATCGGCAGGGGCCCCGGCGCGCCGAGCTCGCGGAAGAGGACGATCTGCCCGGGAGGAGGCGGCGGCTTCGAGTCGCGCTGGCCTTCGCGCGAGGGCCGCCCCGCGATCGCGCCGATCGTGTGGAGGATCGGGATGACCGAGCCGTCGCGGCGCTCGAGCAGCGCGGTGTACCGCGCCGGCGGCCGGGTCGCCTCGGGGGCGGCGAGCGGCGCGCCCGGCGTGCGCAGCGCGCCCTCGTCGATGATCACCGGCGAGAGCGGCACCGCGGGCTCGCGCCGCGGCGTGAGCGCCGGCGGCGGAGCGGGCTTCGCGGGCGCGCCGTCGTCGAACAGCTCGTTCATCTCTCCGACGTCGATGTCCGGATCTCCGCTCGTCGTCCCCGCCGCCGGGATCAGGCGGAGCACGCGATCGAGCAGCGCGCCGCGCGCCTCGACGATCGACCAGCCGGTCAGCCGCTCGGCCGCGCCGTTGCAGCGCACCACGCGCTGCTCGGCGTCGATCTCGATCAGCCCGACGTCGACCTCGGACAGCCACGCAGCGAGGTGTTTGTCCGGCGAGCCACGGTGCGCGTCCGAGCGATCGAACGCGGCGTGCAGGCTCGACTCCGGCCGGTCATCGATCTTTGCCACCACCCCGTTATGGTAGTTGCATTCCCGGAGAAGCGGACTTCTTAAGCGCCGACGGCGAGGAAACTCGACGGCCACGACCCACCGCTGGGGTAGGCTCGGGTCATGGGTGGTCACGAGGAGAGCAGGCGCTCCGGGCCGGGGCTCGGGGCGCCAGCGCGCCGTGCTTTCGCCGGCGCCGCGGCGATCTGTCGAGCTTCAGCGAAAAACGCCTGGCCACAGGCCGACGAAGGACTGGGCTAACGCGATGCGTTGTGGTGGCGTGTCGGGATCGGGGGACGGTGTGGGAGCGCGGACCGCGCTCGGTGCGGGCTGAGGCATCGATGGGGCTTGTCCTGTTCGGGCTCACCGGCGGCCTGGGATCCGGCAAGAGCACGGTGGCGGCGCGCTTTCGCGCGCAGGGGCTTCCGGTCATCGACGCCGATGCGCTCGCCCGCGACGTTGTGGCGGAGGGGACCGAGGGGCTCGGCGAGGTGGTCCGCGCCTTCGGTCCGGAGGTGTTGCTGCCGGACGGCTCGCTCGATCGCGCGCGCGTCGCCGCGAGGGTGTTCGACGACCCGGGCAAGCGCCGGCAGCTGAACGCGATCGTGCACCCGCGCATCGCGGCGCTCCTGCTGGAGCGCGCCGCGGCGCTCGAGGCGCGAGGCGAGCCGCTGGCGTGCTACGAGGCGGCGCTCCTCGTCGAGAACGGGGTCGCCGACGCGTTCCGTCCGCTCGTGGTCGTCGCGGTGCCCGAGGCCGTCCAGATCGCGCGCGCGATGGCGCGGGACGGCGCGACCGCGGAGCAGGTGCGCGCCCGGCTCGACGCGCAGCTCCCGCTCGCGAGCAAGGTCGCGGTCGCCGACTACGTCATCGACAACGCCGGCGATCGCGCCGCGACCGAGCGCCAGGCCGACGAGGTGCTCGCCTCGATCCGGGCGAAGCTCGGCGGCCGCGCTGAACGGGCGGGACGCTGACTTGATGCGCAGTGCCCGGCGTGGAAGTCTCGCGACCGGCCGATGACGTCGTTCAAGTCGAAGCTCGCGCGGCTCGGGCCGCTCCCGACGGAGCCACGCGCCGGCGCGGTCCCGGGCGCGAGCGCACAGGGCGAGGCGTCGCGGCCGCCGGTCGCGGCGGCGGGAGCGCCCGCCGCGGTCGGCGCTCGACCGTCGCTGGACGAGCTGCGCGAGCGCATCTCTCGCATCGTCGCGCGCGGCGCGCCGCCGACGCCCAGGGCCGATCCGGCGCGCGGCGAGCTGCCCTTTTATGTCGAGCAGACGCCCGGGGGGCCGCTCTACGTGAGCCGCACCCGCTCGCTCGCGGCGGCCCGCGTCGGCCGCGCGCCGCTCGTCGCCGCGCGCGACGCCGACCCGGCGATGCTCGCGCTCCTGGCGCTCGACCCGGCGCTCGCCGGCTGCGACCTGCGGAGGGCGCTGTTCCTCGACACGGAGACGACGGGCCTCGCCGGCGGCACGGGCACCGTGCCGTTCCTGATCGGCCTCGCCTGGTTCGACCCCGGGGCCGCCGGCGCGGGGCCGCTCGGCGAGCCGTCGTCCGACGCCTTCGTCATGGAGCAGCTCCTCCTGCGCCGCCTCGGCGAGGAGGAGCCCATCCTGCGCCGCCTCGCCGAGCGCCTCGCCGACGCCTCGATGATCGTCACGTACAACGGCAAGGCGTTCGACATGCCGCTCCTGCGCACGCGCTACGTGATGAACCGCCTGCCGCCGCCGCCGGAGCTGCCGCACCTCGATCTCGTCCACGTCGCGCGCCGCATCCACAAGGCGCGCCTGAAGACCTGCACGCTCATCGCCCTGGAGCACGACGTGCTCGGCCGGGTGCGCGTCGGGGACGTGCCCGGCGGCGAGATCGTCGCGTGCTACGCCCACTTTCTGCGCACCGGCGACGAGGACGCGCTGCTCGGCGTCGTCGAGCACAACGCGGCCGACGTGCTCGCGATGGTCGCGCTGGTCGGCCTCTACGGCGAGCCGCTCGGCGGCCTCGCCGCCGGCGATCTCGCCGGGGCGGCGGCGACGCTGCGGCGGGCGGGCGCGCTCGAGCGCGCGGCGGAGCTCGCGGACGCGGCCGTCGAGCGCGGCGGGGGCGCGGTCGCGCGCCGCGCGCGCGGCGACATCGCGAAGGCGCGCGGGGACAAGGCGCGGGCGCTCTCGGACTACGAGGCGCTCGCCGCCGAGATCGACGATCCCGCGGTGCGCCTCGCGCTCGCGAAGCTCTACGAGCACCACGTCCGCGCCTTCGCCCGCGCCCTCGACCTGGCCGACCAGGGCACCGCCGAGCCCGAGCCCGCGCAGGCCCGCCGCAGAGCCCGTCTGCGGCGCAAGCTCGATCGCAGCGCCGCCGGCGCCGCGCTCGCGCTGCCGTTCGAGCGCGCCGAGGCCGCCGCCGGAGCGCGGCCTTGCCCCCTGCCCGCCGCCGCGCCGCGACGCAAGGGCGGAGAGTGAGCGGGCACCCCGCAGTCCCGCGGTTCGGGGGTCCGGACGGTCCGATCGAGAAATCCATCCGTCTGGCTTCTCGCCGGGGCGTGCGTGGGCTAGGGTGGGGGCGATGATTACCGTCGGCTGCGCCGGTTTCCCCGTCCCAGCGACGCGCTATTTCCGCGAGTTTATGTTCGTGGAGGTGCAGGAGACCCATGTGTCCCTTCCGGGACCTGGAACGATCCGGCGCTGGCGGCGCGAAGCTCCGGTCGGCTTTCGATTTGCCCTGCTCGGTCCGCGTGAGATCGGGCAGGAGGGGTTCAGGGACGGCAAGGTGATCGAGACGGCTCTCAAGAGCATCGAGGCCGTCGCCGACGAGCTCGAGGCGAAGAGCGCCGTCTTCGTCGGTCCCCCGGAGTTCACGCCGACGCGCGCGAACAAGGCCATCCTGCGCGAGTTCCTTGCCAGCGTGAAGAAGCGCTTCGAGCGCGTCGTCTTCGAGCCGCCGCCGGGGTGGGCTCCGGACGAGAGCGACGAGCTCACCCAGGAGGTCGGCGCCCTCGCCGCGCGCGATCCGCTGATCGCGGGGCTCTCGCGGCTGAAGGTCGCCTACTACCGCCTGCACGGCCCGGCGGGGCACAAGTCGCGCTACGAGGACCCGGCGATCGAGCGGCTCGCCGAGATCGCGCGCGGCGCGAAGCACGACGACGCGACGTACGTGTTCACGAACGTCGACATGTTCGCCGACGCGAAGCGCTTCAAGAAGGCGATGAAGCTCTGAAAGAAAGAACGGGGCGCTCCCGCAGGAACGCCCCGTCTTTCGTCATGCGAGCCGGCGACGCGTCGATCCGACGCGCCGCATC
>JAICEP010000588.1 GCA_025924095.1 Sorangium sp. | reverse complement strand
GCTTGAGATCCAGGGAGAAGTTGAGCAGCCGGATGAGCAGCGGGATCTCGAGGCCGACGAGCACGCCGATGAGCAGCACGAGCGCGTAGAGCAGCGCGCGGAACGCCCCGAGCGCGGTGTACACGCGGAAGAGCATCGGCGCGGAGAGCCCGCCGACGAGCGCGAGGCCGAGCTCGATCTCGACGAAGCGCTCGAGGAGGCGGGTCTCGATGTACTGGGACAGGTACGAGCCGATCCCCATCGCGAACAGGTAGAGGCCGATGACGAAGCTGAACTGCGTCACCGAGTCGCCGAGGACGTAGCTCGCGAGCGTGCCGGTGATGAGCTCGTAGATGAGCCCCGACGTGGCGATGACGAACACGCTCGCGAGGAGCGCCGGGTGCACGAGCCGGGGCAGCGCCTGCGCCGCAGGGAAGGGCGCCGCCGCGTCCCCGCGCGGGGCGCCCGCAGCTCCCGTCGAGCTCTCCTCGGTGGCCGGCATCGGCGCGGTCCTAGCACCGCTCGCGCTGGACCACAGCCCGTTCGGGCGAGCCCCCGCGCGGCCATCGCGCCGCCGCCCGCATCGCGACAGCCATCGCGCCGCCACGCCACGCCGGAGCGACGCTTGAAACGCTTCCTCTTCCCTGACCGGGGCCTCTAGTATGGTGCTCGCGTGAGCACGCCCTTCGACCGAGCCGCCGCGTGCCCCTCGTGCGGCGCGCCGATCACGTTTCGCTTCGCGGGCGCGATGGCCCAGGTGTGCAAGCACTGCAAGTTCGTGGTCGCGCGCACCGACCGCGACCTCCGCGCCGTCGGGCGCGTCGCCGATCTTGTCGATATCCCGACGCCGCTCCAGCTCGGGGCCACGGGGCGCTGGGGCAACGAGCCCTTCGTGGTCGACGGCCGCATCCAGCTCGATCGCGCCAGCGCGCCGGGCGCGCCGTGGCAGGAGATCTTCATCGCGTTCCCGGCCAGCGGCCGCTGGACATGGGTCGCCTTCGCCCAGGGGCGCTGGTACGCGACCACCGAGGCGCCGCTCCCGCTGAACGGCCTGCCCCCGTGGACCTCCCTCCAGCCCGGCGGCCGCGTCCACCTCGAGGGGCACGGCATGTTCACCGTCGTCGAGGTCGGCCGCCGGCGCGTGATCTCGGCCGAGGGGGAGATGCCCTCCGTCGCCGCGCCGGGCGTCGTGACCGGCTTCGTCGACATCGCGGGGCCGCGGGGCGAGTTCGGGACGCTCGACTACGGCGACGGGCGGATCATCCCGCCGAAGCTCTATCTGGGCCGGCAGATCGATCCGGCCGTGATGCAGCTCGACTCCGGCGCGCCCGTGGAGAAGCCCGCGGCGCAGGTGGCGGCCGTCGCGTGCCCGAGCTGCGGCGGCAACCTGCCGCTCGCCGCCCCCGGCACCGCGGAGCGCATCGTCTGCCGGTACTGCGGAACGGCGAGCGACCTCACGAACGGCGCGCTCGTCGCGCTCGGCCAGGTGCCCCCGCCGCCCAGGGAGCCGTACGTCCCGCTCGGCGCCGAGGGCCAGCTCCGCGGCATGCGCGTGCTCTGCATCGGCTTCGTCATCCGCGGCTGCACGGTGGAAGGCGAGCGCTACCACTGGCGGGAATACCTGCTCTACGGCGGGCCGAGCGTCGGCTACCTGTGGCTCATGGAAGAGGACGGCGCGTGGCAGCTCGTGACCCCGCTCTCGCCCGGCGAGGTCCAGCCGATGGGGTCGAGCGCGAGCTACCAGGGGCGAACGTACGCGCTCAAGCAGAGCGTCCACGCCGAGGTGGAGTACGTCATCGGCGAGTTCTACTGGAAGGTCGAGATCGGCGAGGGGGTGCAAGCCACCGACTACCAGGGCGCCGACGGCAAGGTCAGCATCGAGCAGGCCCCGACCGAGGTCAGCGTGTCGTTCTGCTCACCCTTGCCGGGCAAGGAGCTCGCCGCCGCCTTCCACCTGCCGCCCCCGCCGAGGCCCGGGGTCGGCGGGGGAACGAGCCTGCGCGGCGGCACGGTGATCGTGCTCATCGTCGTCCTGATCATCGCCCTCCTTATCCTCACATCGCTCAGCGACTGTGGTGGAGGCGGTGGCCCCGGCGGCATCCTCTTCGTTCCGACCGGCGGGAGCAGCCCGAGCTTCGGGGGCGGGAAGTGATCCAGCTTCACTACCCGATTCGGTTGAACTTGAATTGAACGGCATCACGGGGGCGCGACTGGCGTGATCCCGGGTGGTGTCGAGTCGGACGCGTGCGGGGCTGGACATATCTATGTCCACTGCCGCAGCGAGAGCGACCTCACTTCGAATGGAACGGTCGAATCCGGGCAGGTGATGGTCAGTTTCGGGTATCGGTCGCCGCCGGCTGCCCCCGGCGGTCGAGTGATTTCAACGGCTTACATGCTGGCCTGCGGCGGCCCGTGACGTGCAATGTGCCGTCCGAAGCCGGCGCGGGCCGGCGACGGAGGCCCATGCAAACCGTGAATACGGTCGACCCGCACGCGCAGCTGCGTGCGCTCTACATCTCGCTGCTCCGGAACCAGGAGCACTTCGACGAGTTCAAGCAGCTGCTCTCGCTCTACATCGTCTCGGCCGAGGCCGACGAGGAGCCGGCGGATGCGGTCGCGGTCCGCGCGCTGCTCAACAGCCGCATCCGCTCCTGGATCGGCGGCGCCTTCGACGGGCTGAGCGCCTCCCAGGTGCTCCAGTGGCGCGCGATCGTGGTCGAGGAGCGCATCAACGTGTGCCTGTCACCCTGGAAGGAGTCGAACGTTTATTGATGCTGCGGCGCAGGCGACAGGCGGGGTTGCACCGCCATCGGCGTACGTCTCACCGGCGCGGGTCTGCCCCGGTGCCATCTACCGGCTCGCGGCGCCGGCGCGGCGCGGCGGCGCGCCCGGCGAGCGCCGCGCCGCGCCCGGCCATGGAGGTGCCCGCCCATGGATGACGCGCTCTGGGTGGACGAGCTCTACAAGGCGTTCTGGCGGACCCTCCCCGGGATGCTCCACGCCGAGGCGCAGGGCCTGGTCTACACGCTCGGCCTGGCGCCGTCGCGCGACGTGCCCTGGAGCGCCGTGTTCAGCAACGAGATCACCCTGGCGGCGCCCGCGCTGCTCGCCGAGGCCATGCCGGGGGTCCGCGGGGCCACCGTGCAGGACGCCCTCCTCGCGCACCTCCTGGCCGTCATCGAGGCGTTCGGCACCGATCGCATCCAGGACGCGCAGGTCCGCCCGACCTGGCAGCTCGAGGCCGTCCTGGCCCACGCGCGGCGGGCGCGCGACGAGGCGCTGCGCCGCGTGGCGCCCGGCGTCGACGATCCGGCCATCGACTTCGCCCGCGCCGACGAGGCCACGCTGCTCGCCATCGAGACCGAGCGCAGCCTCCTCGCGAACGGTGAGCCCGCCGGCTTCAGCCGCTACTACGCGCTCTCCCTCGGCAAGCAGAGCGTCGGCTTCCCGGCGTCGATCGCCCTCGCGCACGCCGCGGGCTGGACGGCCGAGCAGCGCGAGGTGCTGGCGCGGCTGCTCTCGTCGGTGTGGCTCGGGCTGCAGCTCCACGACGACGTCATGGACTGGCAGGACGACTACCAGCGGGGCGGCGCCTGGGCCGTCGTCCTCGCCTCCGAGCTCCGATCGCGGGCGCAGGGGGGGCCCGACGTCACGTCCACGGGCGCGCGCGATCGGGACCGCGCCGCCGGGTCGCACCACCGCGGCGCGGTCGCGTACGGGCCGCTCGGCACGCCGCCCTGGGGCATCGCCGCGATCGCGCGGGAGAAGAGCGAGCCGCCGGCCTCCGCCGCGATCTCGTCGCTCCTCCCCGTGCGCCGCATGGTCCTCGACTCGGGCGTCCTCGCGGCGATGCTCGACGGCGAGCGCCGGTGCTTCCGCGCCGCGCGCCGGCGCGCCGCGGCCCTCGGCGCCCGCCGCGTCGCCGCCTGGGCGGCGTCGAGGGAGGCGCAGGCGCAGGAGCTCGCGCAGTGCGAGGCCGAGAGCCCCGGCTTCGCGAACCGCGCCCACGCGCTCAACGCCTGGGCCAAGGCCGTCCTGGCATGAGCCGGGGCCGCGACGCGGCCTCGGGGGGGGCCTCAGGGGGGGGAGCAAGCGCTCCGGACGAGGGGCCCGCGCGCGGCCGCCCGAGCGCGCCGCCCCCCGCGTCGACCGCCTCGCCCAGGGCGCGCCCCCCGCGACCGCCGTGGGACTTCGGCTATGCCCCGGTGCCCACCGCCGCGGGCGACGACGACGGCGGTCCCCTCGACATCGTCGTGGCCTTGCGCTGCGCCGTGACCCCCGGCGACCTGGCCGGCGCGCTCTCGGCGCGCTGGTCCGCGGTCGAGGTCGAGCGGGTCATCGAGCGGCCGCCCATCTTCTGGCTCCGCGTCCGGTCTCCCGACCGCGGGCGGCGCGCCGAGGTCGCCGCGGCGCTCTCGGCCGCGGCGCTCCCGGTGCGCTACGTCGCGTCGGCCCGGCGCCCGAGCGCCGCCGTCGCCCCGCGCTTCGACGCGGCCACCGGCGCCGCGCCGCGCCCCGACGGGTGGACCGTCCGCGGCGCGTCGTCCGAGGACGATCCCATCACGCCCGGCCGCTGGTTCCTGCGCGACGAGGAGGGCGGGATCGGCATCGACCGCCGCCGCTGTGGGGGCGGCGCCGGCATGCGCCTCGGGGTCATCGACGACGACGCCTGGGCGGCCGACGAGCTCGGCCTCGACCGCGAGGTGCTCGTCATGATCGAGCACCCCCCGCGCAGCCAGCCGCACGGCTCGTTCATGGTCGCGTGGGCGGTCGGGAGCCGTCGCCCCGGCGGCTTCCGCGGCGTCGCGCCGGACGCGTCGCCGCGGCTCTACCTGATCCCGAAGCCGGGCTCGTGCGTCCTCGCCCTCCCGGTCGCGATCGTCCAGGCCGTCAGCGACGGCGCCGACGTCGTTGTTTGCGCCGCGTACGTCGAGGGCTCGACGACGCCCATGCTGGACGACGCGCTCGAGTTCGCCGCCCGCCTCGGGCGCCGCGGTCGGGGCTGCCCTGTCGTGTTCCCCACCGGCCGCGAGGCCTCGAGTCCGCCGGAGTCGCTGCACGCGAGCTTCTCGCTCGGGTTCGGCGAGCCTGCGAGCGACCCGCGGGTGTTCTGCGTCGGTCCGGGCGCCCGCGGCGACGGGTGGTTCCTCTGGCGGGATCGCCGGGGGCGCAGCCGCCCCTTCGCCAACCGCGGCCCGGCGGTGCGGTGGCTAGCGCCCGGCGACGATATCACCTGCCCGCTTCCGCCCGCATCCAGCGCGCCGCCGGCGTCCAGCGTGTTGCCCGCCTCCAGCGCGCCGCCGGCGTCCAGCGTGTTGCCCGCCTCCAG
>JAICEP010000587.1 GCA_025924095.1 Sorangium sp. | reverse complement strand
TCGGAGAAGCCATGGCGCGGCGTGGGGTCGCACCCCTTGACCGGCGCCCCGGGCGGGTCCACCGCGCACATCCCGGCGACGTCGTCGGCGTGGAGGTCGCGGAGCGCGATGCTCCCGTCGTTGTAGTTCGCCATCATGGTCGCTTCGGGATCGATCGAGTGCGAGAGCCCGAGGAAGTGGCCTGCCTCGTGGGTCGCGACGCTCAGCAGATCGGTCCCCACGCCGTCGTCGCCGAGCGTGAATGTCTGGTCGAACGAGTTGATCTCCATGTCGGCGTCGTAGATCTCGCCGGTCTTGAGGTTGTAGGTGACGGTCGTGAGCGCGAGGGTGCTCCCGCTGCCGTACGGCCACCCGTCGTCCCGGAAGGTGATGATGTTCGCGTTCCCCTGGCGCTTGTTGTACTCGTGCGCGTCGCACGAGACCGGGCCCATGTAGGTGACCTCCATGCGCGGGGTCTCCCCGCCGCCGCAATCGGCCTCGGTCCACGCGGCGAACGCCTGCGCGAAGATCGCCTCGGTCTCCGCGAGCGAGACCTGGTCCGAGGCGTCTTCCTGGATGGCGTAGCCGACGCACGGCGACGGCCAGGCGAGGGGGATGCCGCAGTCGGTCGACTGCGCCGGCGTGCAGACGGCCGCGGTCGACTGCGTCTTGGGGCAGACGCTGGTGCGGCAGAAGGCCAGGGCGGCCCGGGGGTGGACGAGCGCCGCGACGGCGATCGCGCCGCAGGCTGCGGCGACGGCGCGGGCGCGCGCGCCCCGCCCGGCGGGCGCGCGGTCATTTCTGCGCATGCTTCGCCTTCCAGGCGCGGCTCACCGCGTCGATCGCCGCGTCGAGCGTCGCGCCGACGAGCTGCTCGCGCGCCGAGATCGCGGGGCCGGGCCGGGCCAGGACCGTCCCGCTGGACGGGCTCGCCGAGAGCCGCCGCACGGCGATGCGCGGCGCGCCGGCCGCCCGCCGCGTCTCCGCCCCGTCGACGATGGGGTAGTGGCCCTGGGCCAACCCGGAGACGACCAGGGCGGAGCTCGCCCGGGACACGAAGAGCATCGCCTGCGCGCCGACCCTGAGCTGCGCGTCGCCGTCCACGTGCTGTCCGATGTCTCCCACCACGCCCCCGAGCGTCCTGACCCAGACGTCCCCGTCGGGCTGTCCGGCCACGGTCCGGTCGATCGACAGGCGGGTATACGTGACGATCCTCCTGGATCCGCCGAGCTCTTCCCACCTGCTCTGCTGCTCGGCCGCGGTCGCGACCACGACGTACGAGGCGGCGGAGACGAGCTCATCCAGCGAGAGCTGGATGGCGACGGCTGCCTGGGCCGCGCGCGGACCGGACAGGAGCGCGCCGGGGCCCACCCCGGCGGCCGGGACGGCGTCGCCTGGGGGCGCGAGGGTGAGGGCGGGGGGCAGCGCGAAGAGGAGGGCTATGAGCAAGGCTCTGGGAGACATCGGCGCGAAGATACCATGCTGGCGAGCGAGGCGCGCCGGAAGCGCCGGGGCGTGGTCGACGCGCTGGACCCTGTGTCCCGGTCCGACTAGCAGATCGTCTAGGTCGAGACCCGAGGAGCCTGCGATGACGAGCGACGCGTTGACGATCGGCAGACACACGTTCACTTCCCGACTCTTCGTGGGGACGGGCAAGTACAGGGACATGGATGAGACCCGTCGCGCGCTGGAGGCGTCCGGCGCGGAGGTGGTCACGGTGGCCCTCCGCCGCGTCAATCTGAAGGACCGGGGCGAGGGGTCGATGATGTCGCTGCTCCAGCAGCGGCGCGTCACGATCCTGCCGAACACGGCGGGCTGCGCCACCGCCGAGGATGCGGTCCGCACCTGCCGGCTCGCGCGCGAGCTCGGGCTGTCGGACCTCGTGAAGCTCGAAGTCATCGGCGACGAACGGACGCTGTTCCCGGACAACGAGGCGACGCTGGAGGCGGCGCGGATCCTGGTGAAGGAGGGGTTCACGGTGCTGCCCTACTGCATCGATGACCCGATCGTCTGTCGGAAGCTGGAGGACCTCGGGTGCGCGGCCGTGATGCCCCTGGCGGCCCCGATCGGCAGCGGGCTCGGCATCCGGAACCCGTACAACCTGATGATCATCCGCGAGACAGCGAAGGTGCCGGTGATCGTGGACGCGGGAGTCGGGACAGCGAGCGACGCCGCGGTGGCGATGGAGCTCGGGTGTGATGGGGTGTTGATGAACACGGCCATCGCGGGCGCGCGGGACCCGATCCTGATGGCGCAGGCGATGAGAGACGCCGTGAGGGCCGGGCGAATGGCGTACCTGGCAGGGCGGATGCCGAAGAAGCTCTATGCGACGGCGTCGTCGCCGGAGCAGGGCAAGATCGCCGCGCTGTAGGGGGCGCCGCGTGGGCGCCGCGCGGCCCGCCGGGGCGGCAGGCGCACATCGGCGCGAGGTCATCGCGCCGATGTGCGCAGTCAAACGAACAGCACGCCGGTGTCATGATACGCTCACCTCCCTGAGTCACAATGACACGGAGCGCTCATCGCACGGTCGACACCTCTGTCGTGGCGCGACGGGCGCTCCGAGGACGACCGCGGCGACCTGACGGTCCGCTCAGGAGAGTATGAGCAAGCCCAACGTCTGCATGGTCGTGAACAACCTCGAGGTCGGCGGGCTCGAGAAGGTGGTGCTGAGCCTCCTCGATCGGCTCGGCGATCAGGGCTTCGACCTGTCGCTGATCTGCCTCGACGGCGAGGGGCGGCTCTTCTCGGAGGTGAAGCTCCCCCGCTCGAAGTGCCTGGTGATCACCAAGGACCTCCGGCCGGTGCTGCCCGGCCTCAAGAGCGATCCGGAGGCGCTCCTCTGGATCCGGCGCTTCTTCCACCAGCGCTCGGTGGATATCGTCCACGTCCACAACCGGGCTCCGCTCATCTTCGCCGGCATCGCGGCGCGCCTGCTCCGGAATCGGCCGCGGGTCGTCTACTCGGAGCACAACCAGATCAACCGGGCGAAGGGCTTCGATCGGCGCAAGTTCGGCTACTACGCCTACCTCGCCGACGAGATGGTCGCGGTCTCGCACGACCTCAAGCGCATCCTCGTCGACGACGTGAAGGTCCACGCGCCGGTCCGGGTCATCCACAATGGTATCGACGGGACGCGCTTCGCCCGGGCCCTGAGCAGCGGTGAGCAGGGGCGCATCCGCGCGGAGCTCGGCATCGGCGAGCGAGAGTTCGTGTTCGGGTGCGCGGTGGTGCACATCGAGCAGAAGGGGCTCCGCTACCTCATCGAGGCGGCGCCCGAGGTGCTGCGGCGCGTGCCGGAGGCGCGCTTCGTCATCGCGGGCGACGGCCCGCTCCGGGGGGAGCTGCAGCAGCGCGCCAGGGACGCGGGGCTCGGCGACCGGGTGCTCTTCCCCGGCTATCGCTCGGACGTCCCCGAGCTCGTCTCCGCGTTCGACGCCTACGTGCTCCCGTCGCTCTGGGAGGGGCTGCCGCTCGCGCTGCTCGAGGCGCTCGCGCTCGGCAAGCCGATCGTGGCGAGCCGCGTCGGCGGCGTCCCCGAGGTCGTCGAGCACGGGGTCGACGGGTTCCTCGTCCCGCCGAAGGACCCGGGCGCGCTGGTCGAGCACCTCTCGCGCGTCGCCCGCGACGCGGAGCTCCGCGAGCGCGCGCGCACGCAGAGCCCCGCGAAGTTCACCGAGCAGTTCAGCCTGGAGGCGATGGTCGACGCGCACGTGCGCCTCTTCGACGAGCTCGTCGCCCGGCGGCGCGGCGGGGAGACCTCGCCCCGGGCGGGCGCGCCGTCGGCCCCCGCGGGCTCGGCCGAGCCGGCGCGCCCTCCAGCGGGCGGACTGACCCCCGGACGGGGCGAGCGGGACGAACGGCCCGGCGATCGGACGAGGCTGGATGTGTAGCTCCCAGCAGGCTTCTCCGGGGCTTCCGACAGAAGCGGACAGAAGCCGACAGAAGCCGACAGAAACACAACAATAGCCTTTGTCGGGGCGCTCAGCGCCTCGGATCGATCAGACAGGAGGAGCTCTTGCGGCGGATGCGCGTTTTGCTTATCACGAAAATTTTCCCGAACGCGGTCCACCCGGACGAGGCGCCGTACAATCGCCGGCAGTTCGCCGCGCTGTCGCGTTACTGCGACGTCCGGGTGCTCGCGACGATCCCGTGGTTCCCTGGCATGGATCGGCTCTCGAAGTGGCCTGTCGGCGCCAGCGCGCCGCGCGAGGAGGTCATCGATGGGCTGCCGGTCCGGCACCCGCGCTATCTCTACGTGCCGAGGGTCGCGCCGGCCCTGAACGGCCCGCTGTATGCAGCGTCGATGCTCCCGGAGCTCGTCGGGCGCGGCCCGTCGCCCGACGTGATCGTCGGGGCCTTCGCCTACCCGGACGGCTTCGCCGCGGTGTGCCTGGGGCGGCTGCTCGGGGTGCCGGTGGTGATCAAGGTGCACGGCTCGGACATCGACGTGATCCCGCGCGACCGGCGGCTGCGGCGGCCGCTCGGCTGGGGGCTCACCCGCGCGACCCGGGTGGTCGCGGTCAGCCGCAAGCTCGCGGACGGGGTCGCGGCGCTCGGCGTGCCGCGCGATCGCATCGACGTCATCATGAACGGCGTCGACGCGAAGCTGTTCCAGCCGCGCAGCCGCGCCGAGTCGCGCGCGGCGCTCGGCCGGTCCCCGGGCTCGAAGCTGTTCGTCTTCGTCGGCCACCTGAACCGCGACAAGGGGGTGCTCGATCTTGTCGCGGCGTTCGAGCGGCTCGCGCCGGTGCACCCGGACATCGAGCTGACGCTCGTGGGCAGCGGCGCCGAGGAGCAGGCGTGCAGGGCCGCCGCCGCCCGGCTGGGCGGCCGGCTGACGGTGACCGGCTACCTGCCGCACGACCAGGTGTCGCTGTGGCTCGGGGCCTCGGACGCCCTGGTGCTCCCGAGCCTGCACGAGGGGACCCCCAACGTCGTGCTGGAGGCGCTCGCCTCGGGGCGCCGTGTGGTGGGGACGACCGTGGGGGGCATCCCCGACGTCCTGCACAGCCCGGAGCTCGGCGAGCTCATCCCGCCCGGGGACAAGGACGCGCTGGCGGACGCGCTGCTGCGCGCCGCGCGGCACGACTACGACCCGGCGCGGATCGTGGAGCTCGCCGGCGGGCGCGACTGGGATGACAGCGCGCGCGCCCTCCACGAGACGCTCCTCGGCGCGATCCGCAGCGCGCGCCGGCCGGGCGCGGGCGGGCAGGAGCTCGACGACGTGGCCTTCAGCGCCCCGGCCCCGAAGAGCGGGATCGAGAGCGGCGCACCGCGGACGGGCGCCCCCCTGAGCTGACAGGCGGGGCGCGGCGGCTCGCGGGCGTGGCCTCCGCGGCGGT
>JAICEP010000586.1 GCA_025924095.1 Sorangium sp. | reverse complement strand
CTCGATCGGTGCATCACCGAGCTCGGCGAGCTCGATCACGCCGCGCCGGCGCCGCGCGAGATCACCATCGACGTGCGCAACGAGGAGGACGTGCTGCGCGCGCGGTCTGCTGGCCGCGAGCTCTGCATCGAGCACCTCGTCAGCGACGTCCTGCAGACGAAGATCGTCACCGCGATCTCCGAGCTCGGGCGCAACATCGTCAGGTACGCGGGCAACGGGCAGATCGTCGTCCGCTCGCTCACCTCGCCGATGCGGGCGATCGAGATCATCGCGCAGGACCACGGGCCCGGGATCTCGAACCTGCAGGAGATCCTGAGCGGCAAGTACCGCTCGCGCCACGGCATGGGCGCGGGTCTCCGCGGCACGAAGGCGCTCATGGATGCGTTCGATGTCAAGACGGCGCCCGGTGCGGGGACGACCGTGACGGTCAGGAAGTACCTCGGATGACGATCGCGATCGGGACCGCGTGCTGCGTCGCGGCCGGCGAAGAGGTTGCCGGCGACGAGGTGGTGGTGGTCCGGCAGGCACCCTGGGTGCTGATCGGCCTCGCGGACGGGCTCGGCCACGGTCCTCATGCGGCGCAGGCGGCCTCCGCCTTCTGTCGCTACGTGGAGGACCACGCCTCGATGCCGCTCGAGGATCTCCTGACAGGGGCAGGGGAGCACATCGCGGCGACGCGCGGCGCGGCGGCGGCGCTCCTGCGCATCGACGAGAGCGCGGGCGAGCTCGAGTTCTCGGGCGTCGGCAACATCGCGATGAAGGCGATCACGCGCACGGCCATGCCGATCTTCTGCTCCGCCGGGATCCTCGGGCGGCGCGTGCGGCGGCTCCGCAGCTTTCGCTTCCCTGTGGCCACGGGCGATGTCGTCCTGCTGCACTCGGACGGCATCGCCAGCGGCTTCGATCTCGGCGCGTTCCGCGACCTCGATCCGGAGGAGATGGCGCGCCGGATCGTGGAGGCCCACAAGAAGTCGTTCGACGACGCGACGTGCGTCGTCGCCGTGCTCCGCGACAGGGGCGCGGCGTGACGCAGCGGACCCCGCCAGCCTTCAGCATCCCCGTCACGCGCGAGGAGGATCGCTTCGCCTGCGCGGCCGAGGGCGCGCAGATCGCGCGCTGGGCGGGGCTCTCGGAGCGCGCGCAGCACGAGCTCGCGATCGCGATCGCCGAGCTCGTGTCGAACGCCGTGCGCCACGGCGGCGGCGGCAGCATCAGCATCCGCGCGATCCACGAGGACGCGCAGGCGGGGAGCGGCCGCTGGGGCGTCGAGGTGATCGTGCGCGACTCCGGCCCCGGCCTGGATCCGAAGATCTCGATGCTGGAGGATGTGGGGCCGAAGAGCGATCGCAGCCCGTCCTCGTCGAGCTCCGCGCGGCTTGTGCCGAGGATGCCCGGTCAGGGGCTCGGCCTCGGGCTCGGCGCCGTGCACCGGCTGATGAGCTCCGTGGTCATCCGCTCGTCGCCCGGCATCAGCACCGAGGTGACCGCCATCAAGTGGAAGTAAGCGGCGACGCCGGTCGTCCTGACGCCATGGCCCGGCAGGCGCCCGCAGCCGTTTTCGCGTGCGGACGAGCGGACGAGCGGACGTGCGGACGTCAGCTGACGGCCGCCGACGTCAGTTGAGCTCTTTCTCGGTCCGCTCGTTCTGCTCGGCTTCGAGGAACGTCGCGGTGATCTCGCGCTCGAGCGCGAGGTTGATCTCGCGGTCGAGCGCCTCGATGCTGCCCGCGAGGCGCGCGACGTTGAGCGCGTAGACGAAGACCCGCGCGCACGGGTGGACCTCGACGTTGCCGCGGAGGCCGCGCTCGCGCTCGTCGGCGTTGAGGCCGTCGAGGAGGACCAGCGCGCGCGGATCGACCCCCTCGGCCACGAGCTCCATCCCGGGCACGTCGGAGATGTAGAGCTCCGCCCCCTCGACGTAGCGCCGGAGCACGGGGTTGAGCGCGGCGATCGTCTTCTCGGCGAGCGCCATGAAGCCGTCGCGGCTCGGCGCCCAGGGGGGCATGCCGAGCTCGACGTCGAGCTCGCGCGAGCGCAGGAAGGCCTGCGTCGCCCCGCGGACGTCGCCCCGCTCGTCGCGGATGAGCCCGAGGTAGTAGTGGGCCTCGGCGTGCCGCGGATCCTTGAGCGCTGCCTCCTCGATGAGCGCGGCGGCCTTGTCGGCCTGGCCGATCTCGTAGAAGGCGCGACCCACGAGGAACGTGTGGTTCGGGTTGTCGTAGGGGCCCTCGGGGATCCTGGCGGCGACCTGAGCGGCCTCGTCGAGATCGCCCTTGCCGAGGAGCGCGTCGAACTTGAGGAGGAGCGCGTCGATGATCTCCTCATCGACCTCGGCCAGATCGAGCGCCTGGTCGCACATCTCGATCGCCTGATCGAAATCGCCGAGCGGGTGGATGTACACCTCGGCGGCGTTGAGCATCGCCTCCAGGTAGGTGTCATCGAGGGCGATCGCCTGGCGGTACGCCTCGATGGCCTCCTCGCCTTCGCCCTCGAGGGCCGCGACGAAGCCGAGCAGGTTGTGAGCCTCCGGCGAGTTCGGATCGAGCTCGATCGCCCGCCGGGCCGACGCCTCTGCTCCGCGCGTGTCGCCGCGCTGGACAAGATCCCACCCGCGATCGAGGTGCGCCGAGAACTGGTCCATGGCGGCTCCACAAGTGTGCGAAGGGGGCTCCAGAGTCAAGAGGGAGCCCTGTCAAAGCGACCGTTCAAGCTGTTCGGAGAACGACCTACCCGGATTTCCAGCGACGAGCCCGGCGCTCGCTGGGTGGCAGGCGGCCGGTCGTCCGGGCGAGGCGAGGGACCGCCGCCGCTCACTCGTGGCCCGCTCACTCGAGGCGAGGGATCGCCGCCGCTCACTCGTGGCCCGCTCACTCGTGGATGGACACGAGCGTCCCGCGGTTCTCCGGCGTCGCCCAGACCCCGTGCCAGCCGCGGGGCAGGCTGGGCTCGCTCCAGAAGAAGACCTTCTTCGCGTCGAGCGGCGAGAGGTTCACGCAGCCGTGGCTCATCTCCCGGCCGAAGTTGGAGTGCCAGAAGGCGCCGTGGAACGCGTACGACCCGTCGTAGTACGCGACGAACGGCACGTCCTCGATGCTGTACGGCAGGTCGCCCGCGACCGTCCCGTCGCCGTCCATCGTGGTCGCGATGTGCTTCTCGCGGATGCGGAACACCCCCGTGAGCGTCGGGTGGTCCTTCTTCTTGTCCTTCGAGCGCCTCCCCGGGGAGATGAGCGCCGCGAAGACGGGCCTGTCGCCCTCGACCGCGATCAGCGTCTTGCGCGACACGTTCACGTCGATCCACTTCTCGCCCGGCGCGAGGTCCGGCGGCGGGGCGCCGAGCTCGGTGTACGTCCCGTCGGCGCCCTTCATCCACCAGCCCTCGGTGGTCTTCCGGTAGACGACCGACCTGTGCTTGTGCGACTCCCCCGTGAGGCCGAACGCCGCGAAGCGCTCCAGCGAGCCGGCCACGGAGACCGACTTCATCTCGTCGTCGAACTGGTACTTGCTCGCCGACTTCGCGAGGATGAAGCCGACCGACTTCGCGCCCTCGGGGAAGTCGATGCCCTGCGAGGACGGCGGCTTGATGACGTACATGCGGTCGCTCGGCGCGACGAGCCCCGCGGTCGTCTTGTACCAGCTGCGGCCGTTCCAGCCGAAGGTCTTGTCGACCGCGACGAAGAAGCCCTTCACCATCCGCTTCGCGACCGTCGAGTCGGCGTCCTTGTCGAGATCGGCGAGCGTGACGTTGAGCGGCCTGCCCTTGTCGTCGACGTTCTCCCACCACGGCTTCTCGGGCTCCTCCTCGACCGGCGCCGGGGCGATGCCGAGCGACGCGGCCGCGGCGACGGCTGCCGCCTTGTCCCCCGTCGCAGAGGCCTCCGAGGTGACCGCGGCCACGGGGGTCGCGCCGGCCTCGGGGGGGCTCGCCGAGGGGCGAGCGGCGGCGGCTGCGGCCGCGGCGGCGACCTCCTTCTCGGTCTCCTCGTAGAGCTCCTCGGCGCGCTGCTTCTCCTCTTCCTTCTTCTTGCGCTTCGATGACTCGAGGTACGGCTCGTAGCGCGTCATCTCGTCCTTCGAGGGGACGGAGCGGTAGAGCGGCGTGCCGTGCGTCGTGTTGAACGCGTACTTGTACGGGAGGACCTCCTCGAGGTTCGGCGGCGTGATGCCGAGGCGGACCTGCGGGTTCGACAGATCGGTCGTGGCCGACCTCCCGCAGACGTAGCCGCCGTCGAGGAGGCGGTACCAGCCCTTGGCGCAGCTCCCGCCCTTGATCGGCTTCGGATCGACAGGCACCTTGCTGCCGAGCCGGATGTAGCCGAGCCGCTGCTTGGAGAACTCCATCGTCGGGTAGACCGACGCCTGCGGCACGATCGAGCCGAGCAGCGGCCCCGTGTAGGGCTTGTCGGGCGCGGGCGGCTCCGGGGCCGCCGAAGGCTCGGCGCTCGGGCTCGGGGCCTCGGCGGACGCGTGCGCGCGCGCGGCGGACGTGGGCGACGGGCGGGGGAGGGACGAGGTCCGCTCGGGCGGCGACTTGCCTTCGGTGGAGGGGCCCGGAGGCGCCTCGCCCTGGCAGCCGCTCGCCCACCACACCGCCGTGCCGGCGAAGGTCGCCGCGGCGATGAACCCGAGCGCGCTCGAGACGAACGAGGTTCGCCCTGCGCCGCCCCCGGAGCGACCGGGGTCCGGCGCAGGTTGCGGCTTCCGCGCGCCGCCGGTGCGGACGTTGCCGCTGCCGTGCGATCGTGCGGGGTCGTTCTGCCCGCGGGGTCGGGGCGCCTGAGAGCGGTTCATCGCATTCACAGCGTTGGGCGAGGACTGGCCTTCCCGGTCCTCGCGGTCTGGTGATCGACCCGTAGGGTCGGGTCGGCTCGGCGGTCTTAGTACCTGGTCACTCACGTGTCGATCCACTTCTCTGCGGAGCGCGCGTCCCTCGGTTCACCGCGGCGGGCGCCGGGGCAGGCGGCATCGCATGACCGTCGTCAGAGCGAACGACATGCCACGCAGCCGCGACGCGCGGCGCACGCGCGGCGCACGCGCGGGCGGCGCGCCGTCCGCAGCGCGGATGCCGTTCGGGCGGCTGCTGCTAGGGTACCGCCGTGGCGGAACGGACCCCGGGGCGTGGCTTGAACAACACGACTGCGGCCCGGCGCGCGGGCCTGGGCACCGGGGTCATCCCGCTCGTCCGCGCCGCATCGAGGCGCGCGCTGGCGACCGCGGCGGCCGTCGCGTTGCTCCTGCACCTGCCCCTGCTCCCGACCCCGCTGTTCTCGTGGCTCGAGGCCATGTTCGCGCTACGGGGCGAGCTGACCGACTACGACGCCGGCGAGACGATCGTCCCG
>JAICEP010000585.1 GCA_025924095.1 Sorangium sp. | reverse complement strand
GGCGTCGCCGTCGCCCGCGACGACGTAGAACATCCGGAGCGAGCCGTCGGGCAGGCGGACCACGCCGGGGCTGCCGGGGACGGCGCCGCGCTCCCAGCCGCCGTCGCCGGACGCGAGCGGCGCGAGCACGGGCGATGGCGCACGCGCGAAGGCGCCCCCGTCGGCGCTGCGCGCGAGGCCGATCCCGCCTTCCGCCGCGTAGTAGAGCCAGATCTCGCCGCCCACGAGGAGCGCCGAAGGGGCCGCCACCACGCCGCCTTCCCAGGGCAGCTCCGGCGTGAGGACCGTCACGGGCGCTCGCCCGAACGAGCGGCCGTCCGCGGCATCGTGGCGGACGATCGCGTTCGGCGAGGCCAGCGGGTCCGGCGGGGCGTCCTCGCGACGGAGCGTGGCGGCGAAGAAGCCGGCGGCCGCGAGCGTCGACGGGTCGCCGTCGAGATCGACCACCGAGGCGTCGCGCGCGAAGCGCTCACCGTCGTCCATCGCGAGCGGGGCTGCCCGGGAGCTGCCGAGCTCTTCCTGATCGATCTCCCGGAACGGCCCGGCGAGGGCGCTCGGCAGGCTGCCCTCGTCGCCGTCCGACGGCAGCGTCGCGCACGAGGCGAGCGACACGAACGACGCGCACGACGCGCACGACAGCAAGAGCGCGGGAACCGCGGTCGAACGGCGGACGAGCCGGTGAGGAGGCCCATGCATGGCGGCGGAGGGTAGCGCGCGTCGCGATCCCCGGCAGACGCAGTCGGCAGGTCCACCTCAGAACGCGGCCGTCACCGTCGCCCCGAGGTTCACCATCGTCCCGCCCGCGCGGTAATCGCCCACGAAATCCGCCGGGTTGTCCTTCTCCACGATCACCTCCGGCAGCACCGACAGCTGCCCGTGGAGGTCGATCCGGAGCGACCCCGGCAGCTCCTCCAGCGGGCGATTCAGGACGGCGCCCGCGCCCAGCGACATCGTGTGCCGATCCGCATCGATGTAGTTGGTCACGCCCCGCTGCGGCGGGACCGGCGAGCGCTCGTAGACGTACCCCGCGCGGAGCGGGATCTCGACCGCGCGGCGCGCTCCCCCCTGCGCGCCCTGCCCGGCCACCTTGCGCAAGCCCCCCGCCGCGACGACCACGTACTCGACGCCCAGCCGCGGCACGAGCCGATCCGCGAACCGGAGCGGCACCACGGACGTGGGCCTCGGATCGTCGGGCAGATCGAGCGGCAGGTCCGGGGGCGGCGCCGCCTCGAGGTGCGCCCGCGTCCTCGCCACCGGGCTCTCGTAGGCCGACCAGTTCACCCACGTGACGTCGAGGTTCACGCGCAGGCCCTCGATCCGCTGGAAGCTCGCCCCCACGACGACCTGCTGCGGCAGGAACGCGTCGACGGTGCGCGACTCGAGCTCGTACAGGAGCGGCACCTCGATGCCCGCGAAGTCGACGATCCCTCGCAGCCGCGCGTCGATCGACAGCGGGAGCTTCGCCTCCCTGCGGTAGACGACCCCGACGAAGCCGAGAGCTCCGGCGCGCACCCGGGCGCCGAGCTGCGGGTAGCGGATCGACGTGAGGTCGGCGTCCACCTCGTGGCGGAGCGCGGAGTCGTAGGGAGAGAGCGCGTCGGCGCGGCCCGTCACCGAGAAGCGGCCCCGCGTCGAGGCCAGGAACGCGACGCCGCCGCCGAGCTCCAGGAACGGGAGCGGGCGCACCGCGATGTTCGCGGCGAGGAACAGGATCGAGAGCCGGTCGTCGTAGAGCTCCCAGCGCGGCGTCTCCTGGCGGATCGCCTTGATCCGCGACAGCCCGTCGTCCGGCAGGAACGTCGCCAGGCCGAACGCGAACGGGACGCCGAGCACCTCGCCCGGCACGACGAGGCCGCCCGAGAGCCCGTGGACGTCGCGCACCCCGCTGCCGCGATCGTTGAACCGCAGGCGGTTCGACGCGTGACCGTAGCCGATCGAGAGGCCGAGCCCCGTCGCGCCGGCGAGGCCTGCCGGGTTGTAGTAGCTCGCCGAGAAATCGGTCGCGTCGGCCGCGAGCGCGCCGCCCATCGAGGCGCCGCGCGAGCCGAAGCCGTACGTGTCGGGCGAGTGCGCGCGCGCTCGCCCGGCGGCGAGGAGCGCCAGCAGCGAGGCGGCGGCGCAGGAGAGCCGGCGCATCAGAACGCCACCCCGAGCGTCGTCCCGCCCGCGACGAGGACGCCCCGCGTGCGCACCGCGCGGGCGCCGCCCTCCCCGCCGCCCGCGGCCTGCTCGCCGCGCTTCTGGTGCGCGCGCGGCAGGAGCAGCTGGACCTCGGCGAACAGGTCCAGCGTCAGCCGCGGCAGCGGCGCGGCGAGCGCGAGCCCGTAGCCGAGCGAGAGGGCGACGCGCGCGTTGTCGTAGAGGTTCGACGCGCCCGTCTGCTCGGGCGCGGGCGACGGCTCCACGTAGGCGCCGCCGCGCGCGTGCGCCGTGGCCCCCGGCCGCAGCGCGAGGCTGCGCTCCACGCCGACGCGCGGCACGACCGTGTCCGAGTACCCCGGGTCCGCGGGCGCCGGCGCCGTGCAGGAGCCGGTGAACGGCTCGCCCGTACCGGGATCGACCTCCGGGCAGCGCACCGTCGCCTCGACAGGGCCGGGGTAGTCCGACCAGCGCTTGTACGTCGCGCCGATCGCCACCTTCCAGGGGCCCTTCACGCGCGCCACCTCGAGCGCGACTTGCGCCGGATCGTACTGCGCGATCCCCGCGATGTGGAGCGGCGGCACGGCGATCCCCCCGAGATCGTCGGCGTGGATGACGACGTGGAAGCGCCCGACGAGCTCGCCGCGGAACGTGGCCCCGACGCGGTACGCGCCGATGTCGTAGCTCGCGCCGAGGATCGGCCCGTAGCTCGCGACGAGCGTGTCCTCGACGAGCGTGCCCACGCGGCCGGACGCGTCGGTCGCCACCGTCACCGAGCCGGACAGCGCCGCCAGCGCGGCGAAGCCGGCGCCCACCCGGACGCCGCGCCCGAGCGCCGCGCCGAGCGCCGCCTGCACCGCGACCGACTGGGTGCGGTCCGCGATCGGGAACTGCGGCGTCTCCGGGTAGAGGATCCGCCCGCGGACGACCACGTCGAACGGCGCGAAGAAGCCGAGGCCGATCGTCACGCGGTCCGCGAGCGCGCCGCCCAACGGGATCGGCACCGTGGCGCCGATCAAGCTGCCGCGCAGCGGCGCGTACGAGAGCCGGCGGCCGCCCGCGCGGAGATCGAAGATGGCGCCCGCGAGCCCCAGCGTGAGCCGGCGCTCGCGCGACAGCGACAGGAGCGCCGGGTTCGCGTAGACGGCCTCGTAGCCCTCCGCGACCGCGGCGCCGGTCGCGCCCATGGCGCTCGCGCGCGCGCCGAAGCCGAGCACGTCCTCCGGCGACGCCTGCGCCGCGCCGGCCGGCGTCAGGGCGAGCCCCGCCGCGAGCAGAGGCGCGATACCGCGCCACATCCAGCGGATCGGGCGGAGCATGCACGGGCGACCGTAGACTGGGCCCCCCTGGCGCGCTAGTCGGTATCCGCCGTGGATCTCCGCCCCAAAAGCACCTCGGACGAACGTCGCCCTCGCCTCGCGCTCCAGGCCGTGCTCCCGGACGAGCTCGCCGCCGCGTGCGGCATCGATCTCACCGACGCGCGCCGCATCGTCTCGCTGGCGCACCGCCTCGGGGAGCTGCCCGCGCGCGCGCCCGCGACCGTCCGGCGCGTCGCGCTCGAGGCGGCTCGCGCGGCGGGCGAGATCCGGACGCTCGCGCTCGTGGAGCGGCGCGCGAGCGCCGAGGATCCGTTCGTGAAGTACGCGTTCCGTCTGGAGGACGGCGCGATGATCGAGTCGGTGCGCATCCCGCTCGAGCGGCCGGGCCGGTACTCGGCGTGCGTGAGCTCGCAGGTCGGCTGCGCGCTCGCCTGCGCCTTCTGCGCCACCGGGCGCATGGGCCTCACCCGCAACCTCGAGGCCTGGGAGATCGTCGAGCAGGTGCGGCTCATCCGCCGCGATCTCGGCGCGACCACCGAGCGCGCGGGCGGCGGCGCGCGCGTGCACGGCGTGCTGTTCCAGGGCATGGGCGAGCCGCTGGCCAACGCCGACCGCGTCATCCAGGCGATCCGGGTGCTCTCGGAGCCGAGCGCGCAGGCCATCGACATGCGCAACATCACGGTGTGCACGGCGGGGCTCCCGTCCGGCATCCGGCGGCTCGCGGCCGAGGTCCCCGGCGTCCGGCTCGGCCTCTCGCTCGGCTCGGTGCGGCCCGGCAGGCGGCGCCAGCTCATGCCGATCGACGGCGCGCACCCGCTCGACGAGGTCCTCGCCGCCGCGGGCGAGCACGCGCGCGCGACCGGGCACGCGCCGATGTGGGCGTACACGCTGCTCGCGGGCCAGAACGACGCGGACGAGGACGCCTCGAGCCTGGCCGCGCTCGCCCGCGGCTTCGCCGCGCAGCACGGGATTTTCCCTCGGCTCAGCCTGATCCCCTACAACGCGATCGGCCCGGCCGACGCTCCCCTGCCCTCGCCCGGCGGCGTCGAGGACAGCCGCGCGGCGGCCGATCCGTTCGTGCGCTCGGCGCGGCTCCAGGCGTTCCGCGCGGTCCTCTCCGCCGCCGGGGTCGGCTCGATCGTGCGCTATTCCGGCGGCGGCGACGTCGGCGCGGCCTGCGGGCAGCTCGCGCGGCCTCCGGCGGAGGCGCAGCGACCAGGCGGCCACCGGGCGTCGCCCCTGCCCGGAGCGGCGGCGGGTGCTGCCGCGGTCGGGCCGAGCGCGCCGCCGCGGCCTGTGTGAGGGTCGCTATGGATCCCCGCTCCGGTGCGCGCTAGCTTGCGCCCGTGTTCGGCTTCAGCTTCGGCGAGATGATGGTGCTCGTCATCGTGGGCATCATCGTGGTCGGCCCACGACGGTTGCCTGCGATGATGCGGACGGCGGGCAGCTGGATCACCAAGGTTCGCCGGATGACCACGGAGCTCCGGTCGCAGAGCGGCATCGACGATCTGATCCGCCAGGAGGGGCTGGAGCGCGACATCCGCGAGCTCCGCTCCCTGTCGCGGGTGAACGTGATCGAGACGCTGGTGAAGCCCGTGATGGACGCCGCCACCGTCGGCACGGTCGTCTCGGCGACGCCGCGCATCAGGCCACCGGAGCCCGAGCCCCCGCAGCCCCCGCCGAACGTGCAGCCGCTCCGCGAGCGCGAGTACCCGGTCCTCGGCTGCGACGCCTACGAATCCGAGATCGACGCCTCGCCCAGGCTGGCGACCGCGGCGGAGGGCGCGAACGGAGCGGTCGCGGCGAGCGCGGCAGAGCCCGCGGCCACGGCAGGCGCGGCGATCACGGAAGGGCCCACGGCACCGCCGGTGCCCGCGGCCACGGCAGACGCGGCGATCACGGAAGG
>JAICEP010000584.1 GCA_025924095.1 Sorangium sp. | reverse complement strand
CGAAGTGGTCGATCTGCCGCGCGAACCCCCGGGAGGGCGCGGCGAGCGCCGCGAAGGCGAGCGCCGCCGCGACCCCCGCGGCGAGCCGGCCCCGCCGCGCGAGCGCCTCGACCCCGAGCGCCGCGGCGATGAGCAGCATCGCGAGCGACGGGGCGGCGTAGCGGAGGTTCTGGTAGCGCGCCGTCGCGTTGAGCGCGACGAGGAGCAGCGAGCCGTAAGCGCCGATCAAGAGCGGCACGGCGAGGCGCCGCGAGCGCCGGTCGAGCGCCGCGATCGCGCCGAGCAGCGGCAAGAGGAGGGCCCAGGAGGGGCCGCCGAGCGCGCTCTCCAGCGCCTGCACCCGGAGCGCGGCGAGGTTCTTGATCACCTCCACCGCCTTCTCGATCGGCGTGGCGTACGGGTTCGCCAGGATGAGCTTGCGCACGGCCCCGGCGGCGCCCCACTCCCCCGTGAACGCGCGGTTCGCGGCGGCGTGCGCGCCGAGGAGCAGCGCGGTGGGCAGCGACGCGCGCGCGAGCGACGCGACCGCGCCGAGCGAGCCCGCCGCGTGGGCGGCGGCGACGGCGAGCGGCGCCGCCAGCGCGACGGCCTCGGGCCGCGTCGCGACGAGCAACGCGGCGAGGAGCCCGACCCGGAGCTGCTCGGCCGGGCGCCGCGCCGGCGGGGCGAGCTCCACGCGCCGCACCGCGACGAGCGCCCGGCCGAGCACGGCGCCGAGCAGCGCGACCTCCATCCCGGAGAACCAGCTCCAGTCGAGCAGCGGCACGGCCACGACGAAGAGCGGCGCGACCCAGGCGACCCAGCGGGAAGAGGCGGCGCCGGGCCCGCCGCGCGGCTCGAGGAGCCGCCGGAGCGAGCGGCACAGGTCGAGCAGCGCGGCGCAGGCGAGGAGCGCGGCGAAGAGGCCGAGCCAGGGGCCGCGGAAGCCGAGCAGGTACCCGGGCGCGAGGGCGAGGGGGTACGTCAGGCTGGTCCCGCCCGAGGAGTAGCCGTTGCCGGGGATCCACGAGAGCGGGTGGCCCAGGGCCGCGGCGCGGGCGAAGCCGAAGTGGATGTAGACGTCGTCGAGCGGCGCCGGCCAGACGCCGCGCGTCCTGGCGAGCGCGGGCGCGTAGAACGCCGCGGCCGCGCCGAGGACCGGGATCGCGGCGCTCGCGTGCCACAGGAGCAGCCGGACCCGGGACGCGCGCCACACGGCCCGGCCGGGTACCACGAAGGGGCCGGGACGGCGCGACGATTCTGGTTAAACTGCGGCCATGGTGCTGAGAGCTGTGGTGGACGAATCGGTGGACGCCGCCCACTGGGAGGCGGTCGAGGAGGCGGCCGAGCTCCTGCAGACGGAGCAGATCCAGGAGGCGCTCGTCGCGCTGCGCGACGTGATCAAGGCCTCCCCGTCGAACCCGTACGCGTACAACCTGCTCGGGCAGGCGCTCTACGAGCTCGGCCAGGTCGAGCCGGCGCGCGACGCTTACCGCGCCGCCGTGCGGCTCGCGCCGAGCTTCCTCGGGGCGCGGGTGGCCCTGTCGCACGCGCTCCGGCGCCTCGGCGACGCCGACGGCGCGGTCGCGCAGGCGAAGGAGGCGCTCCGGCGGTTCCCGAAGGACGGCGACGCGATGCACGCGATGGGGCTCGCCTACGCGGCCCACGGGAACCGCGCGCTCGCCCGCAAGCACCTCCAGGGCTTCCTGGAAGCGGGCCCCGAGGTCGAGGCGGCGATGGAGGTGCGCCAGATCCTGGAGATGCTCGGCGTCGGGGGCGACGACGAGCCGCTCCAGTTCGAGTAGCCTCTCCCTGCGCGCGCGGCGCGCCCCGGAGGCAAGGAACGCGATGGCGACCACCCCGCACTTCGATCTCATCATCCTCGGAACGGGGCCGGGCGGCGAAGGCGCCGCCATGACGGCTGCGAAGCACGGCAAATCGGTCGCGGCGATCGAGCGCTACACGCGGGTCGGCGGGGGCTGCACCCACTGGGGGACGATCCCGAGCAAGGCGCTGCGCCGCGCAATTTACCACATGAACCTGATCAACCAGAGCCCCATCTACAAGCGGATGGATGTGGTTCCGGAGTACCCGTTCGCCGAGCTCCTCGCGAACGCGAACCGCGTGATCGACGACCAGGTCGATCTGCGCGAGAGCTTCTACGACAGGAACCGCGTCCGGCTCATCCCGGGGCAGGCCCGGTTCGTCGATCCGCACGCGATCGAGGTGGAGAGCGACGGGGGCCAGCGCCGGCGCTTCACGGCCGACAGCTTCGTCATCGCGACCGGCTCGCGCCCGTACCGGCCGGACGACATCGACTTCAGCCACCCGCGCATCTTCGACAGCGACACGCTGCTGCGCATGGATCACACCCCCCGCAGCATCACGATCTTCGGGGCGGGGGTCATCGGCTGCGAGTACGCGTCGATGCTGCGCAACATGCAGATCGCCGTGAACCTGGTCAACACGCGCGCCCACCTGCTGGAGTTCCTCGACGACGAGATCACCGACGCGCTCGGGTACCACTTCTGCGACACCGGGATCCGCGTGCTGAACGGCGAGGAGCACGAGAAAGTCGAGGCCACGAAGGAGGGCGTCGTGCTCTCGCTGAAGAGCGGGAAGAAGCTCCGGAGCGAGGCGTTCCTGTGGGCGAACGGGAGGTCGGGCAACACGGCCGATCTCGGCCTGGAGAGCCTCGGCATCACGGCGAACAAGCGCGGTCAGATCGAGGTCAACGAGACCTTCCAGACGAGCCAGCCGCACGTCTACGCGGTCGGCGACGTCGTCGGCTTCCCGGCGCTCGCGAGCGCGAGCTACGACCAGGGCCGGTTCGCGGCCAGCCACCTCTGCGGCCAGGCCGACGAGAAGCTGGTCCGGGACATCCCCACGGGCATCTACACGACGCCGGAGATCTCGTCGCTCGGCAAGACCGAGCGGGAGCTCACGGCGGAGAAGGTGCCTTACGAGGTGGGGAAGTCGACGTTCAAGACGCTCGCCCGCGCGCAGATCACGGGCCAGCAGGTCGGGATGCTGAAGCTCGTCTTCCACCGCGAGACGCTCGCGCTGCTCGGGATCCACTGCTTCGGCGAGAACGCCGCGGAGATCATCCACATCGGACAGGCGATCATGTCGCAGCCGGCGCCGAACAACACGATCCGGTATTTCGTGAACACGACGTTCAACTACCCCACCATGGCCGAGGCCTACCGGGTAGCGGCGCTCGACGGGCTCGGGCGCGTGTTCTGAGGGGAGCCCCCGGGGGATCGCCCCGAGGGGCGCTCGGCAAGAGCATGGCGCGCGTCGGGACCGTCCAGCGGGGCAGCGCCGCGCGGGCGCTCGAGCCGGGGTTGCCAGCGCGCGGCATGGCGGTGATACTCGCCGGAGGAGCACGCTGTCATGGCCGCCGCTGCACCCCTCCTCGCCCCCCCTGCCGAACGCGCGCTCGCGGTCGCGGACGGCTCGGAAGACCAGCTCTTCGTCGTCCACGACGTCTCGTGGGAGGAGTACGAGGCCCTCCTGGCGGTCCTCGGCGACCGCGCGGGCGTGCGGGTGACGTACTGCGAGGGAGTGCTGGAGCTGAGGAGCCCGGGCGGACCGCACGAGAGGCGAAAGAAGATCCTGGCCCGCCTCGTCGAGGCCTACGCGGAGGAGGCGGAGCTGCCGCTCAGCGGGTACGGCAGCATGACCCTCCGCAAGCGGCTCGCGGAGCGGGGGGTGGAGCCGGACGAGTGCTACGTGCTCGGAACAGCGGAGGATGGGGAGATCCCGGAGCTCGCGATCGAGGTGATCGAGAAGAGCGGGACGATCGACAAGCTCTCCGTCTATGCGGGGCTCGGCGTGCCCGAGGTCTGGTTCCTGAAGAAGGGGAAGCTCTCCATTCACCTCCTCGGCGCGGAGGGTTACGCCGAGGCAGGGCAAAGCCGGTTCTTGCCGGGGCTCGACGTCGGGGAGCTGACGGAGCTCATGCTGCGCCAGGGGGACCAGACGACGGTGGTGCGCGCGTGGCGAGCGAGGCTCCGGGAGCGGGGCCCGAGGTGAGCTCAATCCGCTGAGCGGCGGGGCGTCGTCGCTTCCCCTACGCCCTGCCCCGCGCCGCGCACGCGGCCGCGATCGCCTCCGCCCCGGCCTCCCGCGCCGCGATCTCGCACGCGCGCCACGCCGCGAGCCGCTCGGGCGCCCCCGCGCCGCGGGGCGCGGCCGCGATCCGCGCCTCGACCGAGCGCGCGAAGGCGTCCAGCGCCGCCTCGTCCCCGCGCTCCGACAGGAGCGCGCCCAGCGTGAGCGCCGCGTGCGCGATCTGCCGCTCCGCGCCCGGATACATCGCCTCCGCGAGCACCTCGACGAGCGCCGGGAGGTCGCGGCGCGCCGCCGCCTCGCGCGCCCGCACCTCGGGCGCCGCGGGCTCGGCCCCCGCGACGCCGAGGCGCCGCTCCAGGTAGCCCACCGCCGAGCGGGCGACGCGCTGGAACGAGGCGAGCCCGTCGGTCGGCGCCTCCAGCACGCCGCCCCCGGCGCGCGCCCCCGCGGCGTCGAGGTCGAGCACGATCACGAGATCCTCGCGCTCGCCGATGACCAGGAGGTCGCGCGCCCAGTCGAGCGAGCGCTCCTCCGTGAGCCACGCCGTCGCCCGCGCGAGCTCGCCGCGCGGCAGGATCCGCGTGCCGTCCGGGAGCGCGAGGCCGTCCGTCGCCGCGTAGAGCGCCGCGACGTCCGGCGGCTCGGCCAGCCCGTGGGGCCACGCGCCCGCGTCCGAAGGCGCGGGCCGCGCCTCCACGCCGGGGTGCGCGAGCAGCGCGGCGACGCGCGACGCGAGGTCGCCGGCCGCGCTCACGGCGCCGGCACCCGCCCGCGGGGCGCGGCCGCGAGGTTCTGGAGGAAGCCGTGGGCCTGGGCGACCGCCGCGGGCACGTCGAAGATCACGAAGTGACCGTCGCTCCCCTCGGCGACCGGCCACTGCGCGAGCACCCCCGAGGCGCGGCCGCCGGCGAGGTTCTCGGCGAGGCCGCCGGGCGGCACCTCGACCGGCGCGGGGCCGCCGAAGCCGTACTCGCGGATCAGACGCTGCGCGGGCGATTGCAGCGGCAAGCCCATCGCCAGCGCGTGCATCTCGATGCCGCGCGGAGGCGCGTAGGTGTCGCCGCTGCCGTCCGGGTTGATGCCCTCGGTCATGTAGATGCTCTTCGGCGCAAAGCCGTCGCGGGGCGCGACGAACAGCCGCGCAGCGTAGTGGATCGGGTCGACGACGTCGACGATCGACTGCGCGAGCGAGATCGCGGGGTGGAACTCGTTCACCTCGGCCGTCTCCTCGTCCATGAGCCCGAGGAAGACCGACTTGACGAGCGCCGCGATGCTCGGCGGCGGGTTCGTCTTCTCGAGCAGGGTCACCGACAT
>JAICEP010000583.1 GCA_025924095.1 Sorangium sp. | reverse complement strand
GGTCCGCAACCGGGGGCCTTCGGCCCGCAGCCCGGACAGCCCGGCGCCTTCGGGCCGCAGCCGGGGGCCTTCGGTCCGCAGCCCGGGCAGCCCGGCGCCTGCGGTCCGCAGCCCGGGCAGCCCGGCGCCTTCGGTCCGCAGCCCGGGCAGCCCGGCGCCTACGGTCCGCAGCCCGGGCAGCCCGGCGCCTTCGGTCCGCAGCCGGGTCCCTTCGGCCCGCAGCCCGGGCAGCCGGGGCCCTTCGGCGCGCAGCCGGGGTTGCCCGGCGGTGCACCGAGCGCGGCGCAGCCCCAGGGGCCGACGTTCGTGGACGTCGACTGCTCGCTCGAAGCGCTGCCCAAGACGGGCAACATCGTCGGGACGGTGAAGGACGCGGAGAGCGGGGACGCGGTCGCCGGCGCGACGATCCGGCTGGTCGACGTGGCGGGCCGCGAGCAGACGGCGACGGCCGACGCGAGCGGCGCCTTCCGCTTCCCGGATCTGCCGGCCGGCGCGGTGACGCTCAAGGTCGAGGCGCAGGGATACATGAACCACGTCAACCAGGCCGACGTCCGGACGAGCGAGGACACGCGCGCCGCGCTCACGGTGAACAAGCGGCCGAAGGTCTCGCTCGTGAAGGTGCAGGGCAACGAGATCAAGATCTCGCGGCAGATCCACTTCGAGACCGATTCGGCGAAGATCCTGGGCGACTCGAACGCGCTGATGGAGGAGATCGCGGACGTGCTCCAGCGGAATCCGAACCTCCGCAAGGTCGAGATCCAGGGGCACACCGACAACACGGGCGGGCGTGAGCACAACCAGACCCTCAGCGAGGCCCGGGCGAACTCGGTGCGCGCCTGGCTGGCCAGGGCCGGCGTGGACGCCTCGCGGCTGCTCGCGAAGGGCTACGGGCAGGACCGCCCGGTCGCGCCGAACGTCACGCCCGCGAACAAGGCCAAGAACAGGCGCGTGCAGTTCATCATCGTGGAGAAGTGAGCCTGGCTCGCCGTCGGGCGGATCCGGCGCACGGCCGCGCCCCGGGGTCGCTTGTCGGCGCCGGGGCGGTGCGATAGGGCACGCGCATGATGAAGCAGGTCGTCGTGGGCGCGCTCGCGGTGATGACGGGTTGCGCGGCGCCCACCCCGGCGCCGGACGCCCGGCCCGCCGAGAGCGCCCGGCCCTCCTCGGCCGCCGCCGCGCCCACGGCGGCGGCGGGCGCGGCCGCGACGGCGCCGCGGCCGGAGGACGCAGGTGCGCTGGGGCCGCCGCAGAATGGGGGCGCTCGCACGGCGGCCGAGGCGGCAGCGACGGACGGGTCGCCCCCGCCGGGCTCGCCGCCTGTCCCTGGCGCGGATACCGGCGCCACGGCCACCGCCCTCGCGACGAACAAGATCCTGCCGCCGCTCGAGAGCGAGGAGCTCACGGCGCGGGCCAGGGCGCTGTTCGATGCCATCGTGAGGAACGAGCCGGCGCTGGCCGATCCCTTCTGGTTCCCCAAAGAGCCGTTCATCCCGCTCAAGGATGTGAAGGATCCTGGCAAGTACTGGGACCACCTCCACGCCGCCTACGCGAACGACGTGAAGGCGATGCACCGGAAGCGCAAGAGCTGGGAAGGCGCGCATTTCGTCGGCTTCGAGGTCGGCTCCAGGCCGAAGTGGGTGCCTCCGGGCGACGAGGTCAACAAGATCGGCTATTACCGCTCCTTCCACGGCAAGCTGAAGTACGAGATCGACGGCAAGCCGGCGAGCCTCGATGTCCACACGATCATCTCGTGGCAGGGTCGCTGGTACATCACGCACCTCGGCGACTTCAAGAAGCGCTAGGTGCCCGCTCCCGGTCGCCGCGGCGACACCTCTCGTGGAGACGAAGGACCCCAGGGGAACGCGATGGAACAGCCAGAGCGCGTCGCGAGCAGGCTGAGGGCGCGGTACGACGCCGTCCGGGCGTTCACGGAGTCGCTCTGCGCGCCGCTCTGCGCCGAGGATTACGTCATCCAGTCGATGCCGGACGCGAGCCCGGTGAAGTGGCACGTCGCGCACACGACGTGGTTCTTCGAGACGTTCGTGCTCGGCGAGCGCGCCGGATACGCGCCCTTTCACCCGCGGTTCGGGTACCTCTTCAACTCGTATTACGTGAGCGTGGGCGAGCGGCACTGCCGCCCGCGGCGAGGGGTCCTGTCGCGCCCGACGGTGGAGGAGACCTACCGCTACCGGCGCCACGTGGACGAGAGGATGCGCGAGCTCCTCGACGAGATCGGCGCGGGCCGGCACCTCGATCTCGCCTTCACGATCGAGGTGGGGCTGCACCACGAGCAGCAGCACCAGGAGCTGATCCTGACCGATCTGAAGCACGCGATGGCGCAGAACCCGCTGCGCCCGGCGATCTTCGGCGGCGCGCCGCCGGGCCGGAGCGGCGGACCTGCCGGGGAGCTCCGCTTCGTGGAGCACGCCGAGGGCGTTCGCTGGATCGGCCACGGCGGGGACGCGTTCGCGTTCGACAACGAGACGCCGCGGCACCGCGTGTTCGTCGGCGCGTTCGCGCTCGCGGAGCGGCCGGTGACGTGCGGCGAGTACCTCAGGTTCATGCAGGACGGCGGGTACGCACGGCCGGAGCTCTGGCTATCGAGCGGCTGGGACGCGGTCGTCGCGAACCGGTGGGAGGCGCCGCTCTACTGGGAGCCTCGGGACGGAGGGGTTCAGCTGTTCACGCTCCACGGGCTCCGCGACGTGGACGTCGACGAGCCCGTCTGTCACGTGAGCCACTACGAGGCCGACGCCTACGCCCGCTGGGCAGGCGCGCGGCTCCCGACGGAGGCCGAGTGGGAGACGGCCGCGCAGGGCGCGCTCTCCGGCGCGGAGGAGGTCCCCGGCCGCGCCGCGCCGGGCGAGGCCCCGCCGGGGAATTTCGCCGAGCGCGGGCGCTTTCACCCGGAGCCTGCGAGCGCGCCGTCGCGACCGGGAGCCCCGCGACAGCTGCTCGGCGACGTGTGGGAATGGACGTCGAGCGCGTATGCGCCCTATCCCGGGTTTCGCCCGTGGCCCGGAGCGCTCGGCGAGTACAACGGCAAGTTCATGAGCAGCCAGCTCGTGCTGCGCGGCGGCTCCTGCGCGACCCCGGCGACGCACGTCCGCGCGACGTACCGGAACTTCTTCCCGCCGGACGCGCGGTGGCAGATGAGCGGCATCCGGCTGGCCCGCGACCTCTGACGCGGGCCGTATCGGCGCGCGCCCGGTACCGCCATCGCGACTCGCCGCGCCGACGCGCCCCGCCGGCGACGCGCCGGCGGCGCTCCCTTCCTGTGGACGCTGCGCCGGCGCGCCGCCATGGTCTCGGCGTGGCGCCGCTCGTCTCCGTCTTGCTCCCGTACCGGCAGGCGGAGGCGACGATCGAGGAGGCGCTGGAGAGCGTGCTCGCCGAGCGCGAGGTCGACCTCGAGGTGATCGCAGTGGACGACGGCTCCACCGACGCCGGCCCGGCCAGCGTCGCGCGCATCGCGCAGCGCGACCCCCGTGTCGTTCCGGTCGCGACGGGCGGCGTGGGGATCGCGCGGGCGCTCTCGCGCGCGACAGAGGCCGCGCGCGGCGAGCTGCTCGCGCGCATGGATGGCGACGACATCTCGGTCGGCGGGCGCCTCGCGCGCCAGGTCGAGGCGCTCCGGCGGGATCCAGGGCTCGGCGTCGTCGGGGCCCGCGTCGAGGCGTTCGCGGCGGGGCCGATCGGCGAGGGCATGCTCCGCTACGTGGACTGGCTGAACTCGATCCTCACGCCCGAGGACCACGCGCGGGAGATGTTCGTGGAATCCCCGCTGTGTCACCCGTCGGTGATGCTGCGGCGGAGCGCGCTGGAGCAGGTCGGCGGGTTCCGAGAGACCCCCTGGGCGGAGGACTACGACCTGTGGCTGCGCCTCGACGCCGCCGGCGCGCGGATGGCGAAGCTCCCGGAGCTCGGCCTGCGCTGGCGGCACCGCGAGGGCCGCGCGACGTTCGCGGATCCGCGGTACGCGATTGCGCGCTTCCTCGAGGCAAAGGCGCACTACCTCGCGAGAAAGCTCGGCTCGGCGCGCCCCGTGGCGGTGTGGGGCGCGGGCAAGACCGGCCGGCGGCTGGCGAGGGCGCTCGCCCGGAACGGCGTGACGCCGGAGCGGTTCGTGGACATCGATCCACGCAAGATCGGCCGGATCGCGCAGGGGGCGCCGATCGTCGACCCGTCGCGGCTTTCGCGGGGCGCGCAGACCCTCGTCGTCGCCGTGGGGGCGCGGGGGGCGCGCGCGCTCATCCGCGCTCACCTCGCCGCGCGCGGCTTCGTCGAGGGCTCCGACTATGTGTGCGCGTCCTGAGCGCGCGGCGCGCGCAGAGCGGCTATTTGCAACCGCGGGCTCTGGTGGGAGGATTCGGCCCCACAGCGATGCGCGTCCCGGTGCTCACGAGCAAGCTCGACTTTCCTCCGCCCGAGCGCGCGACCCCGGAGGGGATCGTGGCCGTCGGCGGCGAGGCTTCGCCGGAGCGGCTGCTGGCCGGCTACCGCCGGGGCATCTTCCCGTGGCCCCACGAGGGGCTGCCGCTGCTCTGGTTCTCCCCGGATCCGCGCTTCGTCCTGCCGCCGCGCGAGGCGCACATCCCGCACTCGCTGCGCAAGCGGGTGCGCCGGGGCGAGCTCGAGGTGCGGACCGACACGTCGTTCGCGGACGTCATGCGCGCCTGCAGCGAGTCGCCGCGGCCCGGGCAGAGCGGCACGTGGATCACCGAGGAGCTCGTCGACGGATACACCGCGCTGCACGCCGCCGGGATCGCGCACAGCATCGAGGCCTGGTCGAACGGCGAGCTCGTCGGCGGCCTCTACGGCGTGTCGCTGGGGCGCATGTTCTTCGGCGAGTCGATGTTCGCGCGCGCGCCCGACGCCTCGAAGGTCGCGTTCGCGACGCTGCTCGGGAACCTCGTCGCCTGGGACTTCGCGCTGGTGGACTGCCAGGTGTACACGGACCACCTGGAACGCTTCGGCGCCGTGGAGTGGCCGCGGCGCGAGTTCCTCCGCGCGCTGACGACGGCGCTCGACGCCCCGACGAAGGTGGGACCGTGGCGCTTCGACCTCGAGCCCGCGCAGGCGATCGAGCGGCTCATCCCGCGGTGATCGCGCCCGGGGAGCGCGCGGCGCTGCCCGGCCCCGGCGCTACGAGCGCGGGTCTCCTGGCTCGTCCTTGATCTCCCGGAGCAGCTCATCGATCCGCCGCTCGGCGTCGGGGCCCTCGTCGTAGAAGAAGCGCAGCGTCGGCACGACGCGCAGGCCCATCGTGCGGGCGACGTCCCTGCGCAGCCGGCCCGACGCCGCCTCCAGGCCCTTGAGCAGGGCGCGACGCGACGCCGCGTCCTCCGCCCCGAACTCGTGGCGCACGTGGAT